>NYZG01000350.1 GCA_002687025.1 Candidatus Poribacteria bacterium | reverse complement strand
GATGGCGCCTGCGGTGGCTGTGGTGGTGGCTGCGGCGGCGATGGTGGCTGCGGCGGTGGCTGCGGCGGCGATGCCGGGTGCGGCGGAGACGGTGGCTGTGGTGGCGATGGTGGATGCGGCGGGTGCGGCGTATAGCAATGTGCACCGCGGCCGGTCACGAGTGGCGCCACCCGCGACCGGCCGGCGACGCTGGATGCGACGGATCACGCGGAGCGCACAGGAAGGGAGTCGGTCATGTCGGTGACGACACAGCACGCCAAGGCGACAGCAGGCAAGGCGCAGAAGTCACGCAACCACCCCGGGGCGCTGTCTCAGTGGATAGAGCGCATCTCACAGATTCCGCTGCTCACGCAGGCCGAGGAGGTCGAGATAGCGACGCGCGTCCGGGCCGACGATCCCGACGCGTTTCAGCAGTTGGTGCAGTCCAATCTGCGACTCGTGGTAAAGATCGCCACGCGCTACGCGCATCCGAACGTCCCGCTCGTGGACCTGATCCAGGAGGGCAACATCGGCCTCATCCAAGCCGTGGAGCGCTTCGACCCCGAGAAGGGGTTCCGATTCAGCACGTACGCCGTGTGGTGGATTCGACGCGCCATCCTGCGCGCGCTGTCGTACGACTCCCGGCTCATCCGACTGCCTGAGCACATCCTCGCGGGGACGTCCAAGCTCGACAAGCAGAGCGTCCGCATGCGCAAAGACCTCGGCCGTGAGCCGACTACCGAAGAGCTCGCGCGCGAGCTCGACACGACGCCTGAGCAGGTCGAGTTGCTGGGCAGCGTGGCGTACGAGTACGTCTCGCTCGACATGGAGATGCCCATGCCGGGGCAGATGAGCTATCGCGATGTCCTCGAGGACACGCGCCAGCGACCGGAACGTTGGTGGGAGCGGTTCACGCGCGGGGAGGACGTCAGCCGCGTGTTGGATGTCCTTGGCGAGCGAGAGCAGGCGATACTGCGCGCGCGCTACGGCCTCGACGACGGCCGGCCGTTGACGCTGAAGGAGACCGGGGCGCTCTTCAGCCTGACGCGTGAACGCATCCGGCAGATCGAGAAGCAAGCCCTCCAGCAGCTTCGCGATACATGGGAATCGACCGGCGGCGGCGACGTGTCCGTGATGGCGTCCGCAGCGGTGTGACGCACGCTCAACGCAGTGAAGCGAGATGCGCAATGAAGGCCGAACGCAGGCGCCGGGCCGGGTTATGCCTGGCCGCGACGCTGGCCGTGTGGATGGGATGCGCGGGCGATGACCCGGTGCAGGGCGTTCTCGCCGCGCCGGGCGACGGCGACGACAAGGTAGATGACCGAGTCGCGGGGCTGTTCCCCGAGTTCTTCCCCGACGGCGTGCCGCACTCGATCCCGCTCGCATCGATCGCGCACGGCGGCCCGCTGAAGGACGGCATCCCCGCGTTGACGCGGCCCACCGTCATTCCCGCGGCCGCGGCCGATTACCTCGGCGACGACGCCATCGTGCTCGGTCTCGAGGTAAACGGCGAGGCCCGCGCGTACCCGCTGCTTATCATGAACTGGCACGAGATCGTCAACGACACTCTCGGCGGATCGCCTGTCGCGGTCACGTACTGCCCTCTGTGTGGCACGGGCATCGCGTTCGACCCTATCGTGGACGGGAGGGCGCTGGAGTTCGGCGTGTCAGGGCTCCTGCACAACAGCGACCTGCTCATGTACGATCGGGATACGGACACACCGTCGCTGTGGCAGCAGGCGCTGGGGAAGGCCGTCGTGGGCCCGCGCACCGACACGAAGTTGCCCATCCTGCCCGTGGCCCACAGCCGATGGATCGACTGGAAGGCCGCCCATCCTGGCTCGACCGTGCTGAGCACGGACACGGGATTCGGACGGAACTACACTCGTGACCCGTATGCCGGCTACGCGCAGGATGAGGGACTGTTCTTCCCCGTCGACGGCGAGAAACGCGACCTGCCACGTAAGACGTGGGTCTTCGGCCTGATCCACAACGGAGCGACCCGAGCGTACCCATTGGAGGATGTCGGCGCCGACGAGGCCGTGAACGACGCCATCGGTGGCGAGGCGGTCGTGGTGGTCACCGGCAGCGGATCGCCCCCGAGCGCGCGGGCGTATCGGCGCGGCGAGATGCGGTTCACGCTGGATGAGGCCGTCCTCACGGATGGCGCCGGCGGCGTGTGGGAGCTCACCGAGGCAGCCCTTGTGGGGCCGGACGGCAGTCGCCTCGAACGCCTGGACGATGGGTTCGTGGCGTTCTGGTTCGCGTGGTCCACCTTCTACCCCGACACGGACATCTACGACGGCTCCGAGGCCGATCCCAACGTGCAGCCCATTGACGGAGTCGCGCCCGACAGATGGGGTCGGATCAAAGCGGACGAAGGCGACGCCGAGGGCTGAGCGCGCCGCGCCGCTCGCGCCGTCGTCTGTTGCGCGACAGCTCTCACCGGGCGATGATGCGGGCATCACCCGCGAGCCTGGCATGTTCACGCGTCTGAAGGCCATCGGTCGGAGTCTGAAGCGCGAAGTCGACGTGTATCGCCTCGTCTTGGCGCATCCTCGCACGCCGCGTCTCGCGCGGTGGCTCCTGGGTCTCGCCGTGGGATACGCGCTCTTGCCGTTCGACCTGATCCCGGATTTCATCCCAGTTCTGGGCCATCTGGACGACGTCGTCATCGTGCCGGCGTTGGTGTGGTCCGCGTTGCGACTCATCCCTCCCGATGTCGTCGCGGAGTGCCGTCGACAGGTCACCGGCGACCGGTGACACACCTGCGTGCGAGCCCGCCGACGATGGCGCACGTGCGTAGGAGGGACACCGGGAGCCGCCTTACGTGCCGCTAGACCCTTGAGCGGCTGCCTGCTCGGATCGGAACATGTAGACCGTGAAGTCGTCGGTCGCGTAGTCGTTCCGCATCCGCACGCGTGGCGTGATCGAACGGCAGAAGGCGAGGATGCCATCCCGGTCCTGACCTATCAGAATGGAGTGTGGGGAGAACGCGGCCGCGTCCAGCATGTTGAATGCCACGCCAACTCTGGCCACCCCATACATCCTCTCGATCATGGTGGTGTAGAACGTCGGGTCATCGCGGCGGTACGCGAACGCCCCGGATGCGACGACATAGTCTGCCGTGGGCAGCGCGTCGCGGGCGAAGTCGGCCTCGTAGAAGGAGGCGTCCTCGCGGCCCTCGTACCGAGCCTGAGCGTGCCTGATGAACTCGGGCACCTGGTCGACGCCGATGTAGGTGACGTCTGTGAAGCGCTCGTCCAGGTATGCCTTCAGGTCGCCGTAGCCGCAGCCAAGGTCGAGAACGCTGCGGCCGGCCATGTCCCCGACCTGCGCGATCACGTCGAAGCGCGTGAGCTGACTTGCCGGCGCACGCCATCCGAGCGCGCCGATGGCGCCGTCTCCCCAGCGGGAGATGCGGTGTCGGTGGAACCGGATGATCCGGGCGCGTTCTGGCATCCGCATGGCCGTGGTCGTACCCCCGGGGGTGTCAGGAGCGTGGTCGCACGGGACGACGCAGCGCGCTAACAGGTTGGCCGTCAGTCGCCGTGCAGCGCCTATGCGGCAACGCGGCGCAGAGCGTCCCGTCGGCGCCGCGAGGGCGCCGCGTCGGTGACGGTCACTCGCCGTAGTAGTCCTGAATGGGCTTCACGGCCAGGTCGGAGTCGCGCATGGCCTGGATGCCGAGGGCGCCGGCCTGCGCCCCGGCGAGCGTCGTGATGAGCGTGATGTTGTGTTCCAGCGCGAGCAGGCGGATCTTGTCCTCGTTGGGTGCGTGCTCGCCGCCGCTGGGCGTGTTGACGATGAGGTGGACGGCGTTGTTCATGATGTAGTCGTGGATCGTCGGCCGACCCTTGCCGATGCTGTAGAGCAGTTCGGTTGGTATTCCCGCGCGTGTCAGCACGCGCGCGGTGCCGTGGGTAGCGACGATGTTGAAACCCAGCTCGTGCAACTCCCGCGCGACGAATGTCGCCGCTCGTTTGTCTTTGTTCTTGACGCTGATGAACGCCGTGCCTTCCGTCGGCAGTGGGTAGCCGGTGCCCATCTGCGCCTTGGCGAACGCGCGGCCGTAGTTCGGGTCGATGCCCATTACCTCGCCGGTCGACTTCATCTCCGGGCCGAGCAGGGGGTCGGCTCCCGGCAGCCGGTCGAACGGAAACACGGGCGCCTTCACGCTGAAGTATTCGGGCGTGATTTCCTCGGTGAACCCGAGATCGGCGAGCTTCTTCCCTGTCATCACGCGCGCGGCAAGCTTCGCCAGCGGAACCCCGATCGCCTTGCTCACGAACGGAATCGTGCGCGACGCCCGCGGGTTCACCTCCAACACGTATACGTCGTCGTTACGAATGGCGAACTGGACGTTCATCAGGCCGATGACGTTCAACTCCTTCGCCATCGCGACGGTGGCGCGACGGATCTCCTCCAACTGGTCGTCGCCCAGGGAGTACGTCGGCAGGACACAGTCGCTGTCGCCCGAGTGGATGCCCGCCTCCTCGATGTGCTCCATGATGCCGCCGATGATCACCCTCTCACCGTCGCAGATGGCGTCTACATCCACCTCGATGGCGTCTTCGAGGTACTTGTCGATGAGTATCGGCCGTTCGGGCGACGCGTCGACGGCGTAGCGTAGGTACTCGCGCAACTCGTCCTCGAAATGCACGATCTGCATGGCGCGCCCGCCGAGCACGTATGAGGGACGCACCAGGCACGGATAGCTGATGACGTCGGCGATTTCGCGCGCCTCCTCGAACGACGTCGCCGTGCCGTTGGGCGGCTGCTTGAGCGCGCACGTGTCGAGCACCGCCTTGAAGCGCTTGCGGTCCTCGGCGCGGTCTATGTCGTCCGGGTCGGTACCGATGATGTGGACGCCGGCCTTCTTGAGGGCCACGGCGAGGTCCAGCGGCGTCTGCCCTCCGAACTGTACGATCACGCCCTCCGGCTGCTCACGGTCGATGATGTCGAGGACGTTCTCATGGGTTAGTGGCTCGAAGTACAGCCTGTCGGACGTGTCGTAGTCGGTGCTGACGGTTTCGGGGTTGCTGTTGACCATGATGGTCTCCCAGCCATCCTCCCTCAGCGCGAAGGCCGCATGCACGCAGCAGTAGTCGAACTCGATGCCTTGACCGATGCGATTGGGGCCACCCCCCAGGATCATCACCTTCGGCTTCGTCGCCGGGCGGACCTCGCACTCGTCCTCGTACGTCGAGTAGTAGTAGGGCGCGTACGCCTCGAACTCCGCGGCGCACGTGTCCACCAGCTTGAACGTGGCGACGACGCCCAACGACTTGCGCAGCTCACGTACCTTCATCTCCGGCACGCCCCACGCAATCCCGAGTTGCGCGTCGCCGAAACCGTACCGCTTCAGTTGGCGGAGCAGCGGGCGCAACTCCTCGGCGCTATCGGCGTCGCCGTCCGTGGCGCGGGCCGCGACAGGCGCGCTCTTCTCCGCGGCACGCTCCATGTCGATGAGCTGCTGAATGTTGTGGAGGAAGAACGGGTCGATCTTCGTGTGTCGGTACACCTCGTCGAGTGACATGCCCTTGCGCAGCGCCTGCCGGACGTAGAAGACGCGCTCGGTGTTGGGGATTGTCAGCTTACCGGGTAGCTCCGACAGGCTCAGGTCCTCGATCGGGTGGTCGTCGAGCCCCGTCCACCCATTCTCCATCGACCGGAGCCCCTTCTGCAGCGACTCCTTGAATGTGCGACCGATCGACATCGCTTCGCCGACTGACTTCATCGATGTCGTCAGCGTGGCGTCGACCTGCGGGAACTTCTCGAAGGCCCAGCGCGGGATCTTCGTCACGACGTAGTCGATCGTCGGCTCGAAGGAGGCGGGCGTCTCCTTGGTGATGTCGTTGGGGATTTCGTCGAGCGTGTACCCCACGGCGAGCTTGGCCGCGATCTTGGCGATGGGGAAGCCCGTCGCCTTGGACGCCAGGGCCGACGAACGCGACACCCTTGGGTTCATCTCGATGATCGTCTGCCTGCCGGTATCGGGGCACACGGCGAACTGGATGTTCGACCCACCGGTGTCCACGCCGATCTCGCGGATCACCCGCAGGGACGAGTCCCGCATGAGTTGGTACTCTTTATCGGTCAGCGTCTGCGCCGGCGCGACGGTGATGCTGTCGCCGGTGTGGAGTCCCATCGGGTCCACGTTCTCGATGGAGCAGATGATGACGACGTTGTCCTTGCAGTCGCGCATCACCTCCAGCTCGAACTCTTTCCAGCCGATGATGCTCTCCTCGATGAGCATCTCACTTACGGGACTGATGCGCAGCCCCTCGTCGACCATCTGGCGGAACTCCTCGAGGTTGTACGCGATTCCGCCGCCCTTGCCGCTCAACGTGAAGCCAGGCCGTAGGATGGCCGGGAACCCCAACTCGTCGACCACGCGCATCGCCTCGGGCATGGAACGGACTACGCGGCTGCGCGGCATGTCGAGGCCGATGTTCTCCATGGCCTGCTTGAACAGCTCTCGGCTCTCTGCCTTCCTGATCGCCGGGAGCTTCGCGCCGATGAGCTCGACCCCGTAGCGCTCCAACACGCCCGCCTCCGCGAGCTCGACCGACAGGTTCAGTCCCGTCTGCCCGCCCACCGTCGGCAGCAGCGCATCGGGTCGCTCGGCCGCGATGATCTTCTCGACGGCGTCCAGTGTGAGCGGCTCGATGTACGTGCGTTGCGCCATCTCCGGGTCGGTCATGATCGTGGCGGGATTGTTGTTGACGAGGACCATCTCGTAGCCCTCTTCGCGCAACGCCTTGCACGCCTGCGACCCCGAGTAGTCGAACTCGCACGCCTGCCCGATGACGATGGGCCCGGAGCCGATGATGAGGATCTTCGAGATGTCGGTGCGTTTCGGCATTCTTCCCCCGTGGCGCTAGGCCGCGTGCTCATCCATGGCGGCGACGAACTGGTCGAAGAGGTACGCCGCGTCGTGCGGCCCGGGGGACGCCTCGGGGTGGTACTGCACGGAGAACGCCTGATAATCCCGATGCGCGATGCCCTCGACGGTGTCGTCGTTCAGGTTGACGTGCGTGACCTCGACGCCTGCGCTGTCCAGCGACTCGGAGTCGATGCAGAAGCT
>NYZG01000349.1 GCA_002687025.1 Candidatus Poribacteria bacterium | reverse complement strand
TGTAGAGCGCCCACATCAGGATGGTGGCCGTGTTGCTGTACGGCACGGGCGCGAGCATGTAGTTACCGGTGGCAAAGGCGAACTGTAGCCCGTCGCCCTCGTACCCGGTGACCCACTCCGGCCCGCCAAACAGCGTGCCGTCGTTGCCGTTATCGGACGTGTCCGCGGCCGTGTCGCCGCCGCCGTCCTCGAACCTCCACAGGCCCTTGATCGTGTCCGCGTCCAGCGCGAACGCGGCGATGCTGAGCGTAGCCGCGATTCCCATCGCCCCGCACCGGATTAGCAGTCGTCGCATGTCTTTCTCCTCGCGTGCTTTCATGGTCTGTCAGTAAGTTACCCGCGCGGCGCCGCACGGCCAAGCGGATGCGGCTTCGAGCGGGTCGCCGCCGCCGCCAACAGCGCCGTTACGACCACAACGGCGCGCCGTCGGGCAGATGCGCGGCAATCTCATCCTCGTCCAGCTCAACGCCTAGCCCAGGCCCGTCGGGCACGGCCATGTAGCCGCGCTGGATGGGGTCTTTGACGTCGAGCATCTTGCCCCACAGCGGGATGTTGCCGGAGTGGTATTCCAGGGCGAGGAAGTTGGGGATCGTCGAACAGATGTGCGCCGCCGCGACCGCGGTGATGGGGCTCGCCATGTTGTGCGGCGCGATAGACATATGGTGCATCTCCGCGAGCTCGGCGATCCGCCGTATCTCGATGGCGCCGCCGCTCCAGGGGATGTCCGGCTCCAACAGATCGCACGCTTGCGCCTCGATCAGGGCGCGATGCAGTTTCGCGCCGTGCAGTATCTCGCCGGTGCAGATGGGCGTCTCCGTCTGCATGCAGATCTTCGCGAGGGCGTCCACGTTCCCCCATTCCCAGCGAACCGGGTCTTCGAGCCACAGCAGGTCGAGATGCTCGACATCCTTACAGATGCGTAGCGCGTCCGGGAGATTGAACGAGCCGTGCAGGTCGATGGCGAGGTCGACATACGGCCCGATGGCCTCCCGGACGTCTTCGACGATCGTGACGATATGCTCGTGCTCGCGGCGACTGATCGAGCGATCATAGACGTCCGTCTTCCACGGGTTCGCGACATCCACATCGAACTTGATCGCGTCGAACCCCTCCGCGACGACGCGCTTCGCCTGCTCCACGAACGCGGCGGGCTCGTAGACGGCGTCCAACACGCCCGTCTCGCGCACTTCGCGCCATCGGCGATCGTAATCCTCCGCCGTCCAGAAGGCGCCGCTGTGGCAGTCGCAGTACATGCGGATGCGGTCGCGGAGCTTGCCTCCCAGCAACGCGTGCATCGGCACGCCTAGGGCTTTGCCCTTGATGTCCCAGAGCGCGATCTCGACGCCAGCTCCCATCCCCTGCATGCGCCACAGGTGGTCGTGGTGCAGTTGGTTGATGTTCGTCGGGTCTTTGCCGACCAGGGCGCGCCGCAGGCCGTCGACCGACGCGCCTGCGCGCCACTCGCCCAGGCCGGTGATGCCTTCGTCCGTCTGGATGCGCAGCAGCGTCCAGTTGCGGTTTTCCCGGCCGAGTGACGGCGTCACTTCGATGTTCGTGATCCGCATCGCGCCTCCTATCGCGCCCTGAGTGCCCCTGAGTACCGATGCGTCGAGCGTCGGCCGAGCCCCGGCGTCGCCCTCACTCGACGGTTTCGATGACCACACCCGACGCCATGAGTTCCTCGTCGAGTTCCAGGCCCAGGCCAGGGCCGTCGGGAACCGCCACGCAGCCGTCGTCGTCGGTACACAGCGGGACCGCGACGGGAACCTGAAGCGTCTCCGGCGTGAGCACGGGCGGGTCGTACGGGTATTCCACCATCGGGCAGTTGTCCACCGTCGCCATCGCGTGCAGCGTCGCGGCGAGGTAGAACGGGAACGTCCCGCCACCCGTCACGTGTGGAATGATGAGACGTCGTGACGCGTCCGCCATGTCGGCGACCTTACGCAGGCCGATGATGCCCATGTTGCCCATGAGCGTTACGTCCGGCTGGACGACATCGTAGGCGCCCTGGGCGAGGTGCTCGCGGAAATCGTACGCGGTGGAGGAGTGTTCTCCGCCCGCGACGAAGGTGTCGATGGCTTCGGCGATTTCGGCCAGCCCACGAATGTCCTCGCGCGGCAGCGGCTCCTCCAGAAAGTAGACGCGGAGGGCGTCTAGCTCGCGAGCGATGCGCATCGCCGTCTGATGCGACCAGAACTCGTAGCCCGGCGACGTGTTGTTCTGGTTTGCATCGACCATCAGCAGGAGATCGTCACCGACGGCCTCGCGCACCGCCTCGACAACGCGGACGTCATCCCATGGGTTCGCCCGGTGCAGCCGCAGCTTGACCGCCTTGAACCCGAGGCCCGCGACTTCCTTCGCCTGTTCGATGTGCGCGGCAGTTTCGAGCAGTCGGCTTGTCGCCGCGTACACGGGGATGCGGTCACGGCGACTTCCGAGCAGCTTCGCGATCGGCGTCTGCGCCGCCTTCCCGACGATGTCCCACAGGGCGATCTCCAGGCCGGCCGCGCGGCGCCCAGACCTGCCGGGACGCCCGCCGCTCATGTGTCGGTACCAGAACTCACCCACGGTGAACGGGTCGATCCCGAGAAGCATGTCAGCGGACGCGCCGGTGTTCGGCCCGAGGCCGACGATGCCCTCGTCCGTGTACACGCGATGGAATGAGAACCCGAACGACGTGGCCGGCGTCCCTCCGGGGGCGCTCCACGCAGGCAGCCACGGCTCAGGAAGGGGGATTGGATCGCGGTTCCGTACGGTCTCGACCTTGGTGATCTTCATGGATGCCCGTTCGATGCTGACAGTGTGGGACCGCGTCACGGGACGTTTAGCACAGGAGGACCGGACTTGGAAGCGAGACGCGGGCCGCCCGGTTCCGAGCGTTGCGATCTGCGTGTGTCCGTGTTTCCATGTGGCGCCGCCAGTGCCCACCCAACGACGGACGCCATAGGCCATGCCCCGACTGACCATTCCACCGAAACTCGCGGAAACATGCCGTGGGTCTGCGGAGTCTGCTGCGTGGCTCGCGGCGCTGCCTGAGACCGTAGCCGACGTCACCGGCCGCTGGTCGGTCACGATTGGCGCCCCGTTCGACGAGGAGGCGAGCTGCTCGTGGGTCGCGCCATGCGTCACGCGGGACGGCGCCGCGGCGGTCGTCAAGCTCGGGATGCCGCACATGGAGGCGCGCGACGAGGTCCACGCCTTGCGCTTCTGGGACGGAGACGCGGCAGTCCGAGTTCTGCAAGCCGATGTCGCGCTGAACGCGATGCTCCTGGAGCGCTGCGAGCCGGGCGTCCCCCTACGGGACCAGCCAGAGCCTGAGCAGGACGTGATAATCGCGGGTCTTCTGCGTCGTCTGTGGCGGAACCCGCCTGCGCCGCATCCGTTCAGGCGCCTCTGCGAGATGACGGCGTGGTGGGAGAAAGAGGCGCTGGGAGACGCCGGGACGTGGGTCGATCCCAGCCTAACGCGCGATGGCATCCGTCTGCTGAACGAGCTGGCTGCCGACGGGCCCTGCGAGGCCCTGCTTGCGACCGATCTACACGCGGGCAACGTGCTCCGAGCCGAACGTGAACCGTGGCTCGCAATCGATCCTAAGCCGTTTGTCGGTGACACGGCGTACGATGCCACGCAGCACCTGTTCAACTGCGGGGAGCGGCTGCGCGCCGATCCCGACGGCACGATCCGCCGGTTCGCCGATCTCTTGGAGGTGGACCACGAGCGCGTCCGTCTCTGGCTTTTCGCGCGCGAGGCGGTGGACCTGAGGCGCCAGGCGCACGAAGCGGGCTCGCTAGTCCGCGTGCTGGCGCCGTAGCGCGCGCTCAGTAGATGCGTATGCGGTTCCCCTGCATCCCGGTCATCGCATCGACCGCCAACCACAGCCCGCCGACGACAAGCATCCCCACGATGACGCCGATGAAGAACACGCGGCCCGTAGCGTAACCACGCGCGCCCGCCAGACGCAGCACCGACAGCTTCGCCGCCCACGCGATGAAGAACGAGAACCACAACTGGTTCACGATCCACCCGCCCTGCGCCAGATACCCCAGCGGATGCAGTGGCCACCAGACGAACGTCCGGTGTGCAAACGTCAGCAGCAGCATTGCCGCGGCGCCGACGCCGGTCCACGCATACCCCCATAGAGAAGGCCCGGCAGGCGCGTGTAGCTTCGACTCGACGAACTTCCACGGAAGCGCCGGGAACGTCTGGAAGTACTGCGGATGTAGGTTCAGCCCGCCGTACGTCCCCGTGAGATACAGCGTCATCACGTAGCATCCCGCGAGGCTGAGCATCACCGCGGTCACCAGCGACGCCGACCCCGACCCGCGCCGCACGGACGCGCGGTGGTGCAGGTATATCCCGGTCGCCGCCGGCGCCATCAGGTACGTCAGCAGGTCGCCGACCCACACGAGCGTCAGCGCCATGCCGACCATCCCCGCCGCGCCGAGCTCCGTGACGCCGACCGTCGAGACGACGAAACCCAGCGGCACGATGGCGGGGACCATCGTCGCGATGCCCGCCTGCGCCATGAGCCGCGTCAGCGACACCCAGATGACCATCGCGGCGCCCACGACAAGCGGCGACACCCACGCCGGCACGCCCATGAGCGTCACCATGATGCACATCGCGCCCGCGCCCGCCGCGAACAGAATCAGCTGCCCGCGCTCCGCGGCGATCGACCGGCGCGCCAGCCACGCCATCGCGAACACCAGCGTGAGCATCGCGCCCATCTGCTGATGCGCCATTATCGCGCCCGCGGGGCCGCTACCCGTCCACGGCCCCAGGACCTCGGCGTGGCCCTGGAACAGCCGTCCGTACGCCCACTGCGCCGGAAGAGACAGGAGGAAGAACGCCCACAGGCTGAAGGATAGCTGCGACTCGATGAAGTACGCGAATCCGACCATAAGGAAGTTCAACCGGATCACCGGCTGCGTCACGTACGGGATCGAGTGGCGTATGACCCAGCGCGGCTCGAAGCGCGGGATCTGTGGGAAGTACCGGTTGAGAGCGTTCAGGCTTTCCAGGACGACCGGCAGGAGGAAGCCCACCCAAAAGAGCGGCGTCCGCAGTATCGGCGCCACGCGCGCTTTGCCGCCGTCATCCTCGACCAGGGCGAGGGCGACCTGTGATATGGGGAAGATCAGCCGCTCCTGCTGAATCCAGGCCCGCCGGAGCAGGTGCATCGCCGCGACGACCGCGACCGCCATCGCCAGGACGAAGACCGCCCACCATATCAGCGGGCGTGCCCATGCCTCCCACGGCACGGGATCGCGCTCGAACCCCTCGTACATCAGTCGCACGGCGTTCCGGTCGAGGGGAACGGCAGACGACGGCAGATGTGGGCGGATGCGGAGGTCCCACTCGTTCTCGTCGGTGGCGTAGTACGTTGCGCCGGTGGTCATGCTGAAGAACGGCCCGCCGAACCCGCGCGTGGGGACGACCGTCGCGACCATTGTCATCGAGAAGACTACGAGCAACTCCACGCGTGTGAGCGCCCATCCTGGACGCAGTCGCTTGAGCGCGTACTGCGGTCCGACGACCATCACGAAGAGTAGGAAGAACGCGGCGGGCGTGGCGGAGCTGAGGCCAAGACGCGTGCCCTGTATCAGGAACTCCGTCACGGGCAGGATGAGCCCGATCCCGACGGACAACATGCCGCCGAGAATGAACGCGCGCCTGGTCATGTCACCCTATCCGAGTCGCGGGAGCAATTTGCCGTCGCGCGGGTGTGTGGTAGGCTCGCGATGTCCCCGGCGAGAGCGATCCTCGTCCTTTCTGTCATAAGGAGCGATGCGTGTCAAACAGGTCCAAGGTCTTCATCACACGTCCCATACCCGACGAGATCGTCGCCGAACTCCGGGAGACGTGTGACGTCGAGATGTGGCACACGAGCGCCGTCTCCGCGCCGACGGCGGAGAAGATCGGCCCACTCGACGGCCTGATGACCTACGGGCACGAGCTCATCACCGACGAGATGATGGCGGCCGCGCCGGACCTGAAGGTGATCGCCAACGTGGGCGTGGGCTACGACCACATAGACGCCGAGGCCGCCCGCGCGCGAGGGATCGAAGTCGGCAACACGCCGGGCGTGCTCAGCGATGCCACCGCCGACATGACCTTCGCGCTGTTGCTGGCGGCCGCGCGGAACGTCGTGCCGGGGAATCGGCTCGTGCAGGCGGGCGACTGGCAGTACTACGACCCAAACATCCTCTGGGGACAGGATGTCCACGGCTCGACGCTGGGGATCGTGGGCATGGGACGCATCGGACACGCCGTGGCGAAGCGCGCCCTCGGTTTCGATATGAAGGTGCTGTACAACAAGCGGACCCGTCGCCCCGATTGGGAAGCGGAGCTGGGCATCGAATACGCCGAACTCGACGACCTGCTGGCGCGGTCGGACTTCGTGACGCTACACCCGCCCATGTCCGACGAGACGCGCCACCTCATCGGGACGCGGGAGCTCGGGTTGATGAAATCGCGGGCGGTGCTCGTGAACATCGCGCGCGGTGGCGTCGTGGACCACGACGCGCTCTACGAGGCGATGCGCGTCGGGAAGATCACTGCTGTGGCGCTCGACGTCACCGAACCTGAACCGATCCCGGCCGACCATCCATTGCTCACCCTCGACAACGTCCTCGTCGTGCCGCACCTCGGCAGCGCGACGGTGCAGACCCGGACGAAGATGGTGCAGATGGCGCGTGACAACCTGCTCGCGGGTCTGAATGGCAGGCCGCTCCCGTACTCGGTGTTCCAATAGCAGTGGGGTAGATCATGGTTCTCGCGACCGTCGAGAAGTACCACGTCCACGACTTCACGCTCCGATGCGTCGAGGCGCACGACAACGCGTTTCGCGTTCGCGCCTCGGCGACGCTGACGCACGAGTCGGGCGCGACGTTCCGCGACATCCCGGCGTTTCACGACGGCGACGGCGCGTGGAAGGTGCGCTTCTCGCCGACGTTGGAGGGCCGGTGGACGGGCTCCGTTTCGTCCGAAGACACCGCGCTGGACGGCACGGAGTTGGACGCGATCGACTGCGTCGCGAACACGAACGCGAACGTGCATGGCCGCCTCGGAACCGACCCCTCGTATCCGCGCCGGTTCGCGTTCGAGGACGGCGCGCCGTTCGTCCCGCTCGGGTTCGAGTGTGACTGGCTGTTCGCCATCCACCAGAGCCGGCCGGCCGCCTTCGAGGAACTCGTCGACCTGATCGCCGCGCGCGGCTTCAACTACATCGTCATGAACGTCTACGCCCACGCGGGATTCTCAGACCCGTCGCACGAGTGGGTCTTCTCGCCGCCGGAGCTCTACCCGTTCGGTGGGACGAACGACGAGCCGGACCACTCCGTCCTGAACGTCGAGTTCTTCCGCAAGTTCGACGAGGTCATGGCGGCGCTACACGCCCGCGGTCTCGTGTCGCACCTGATGATCTCCGTGCAGAACAAGAAGGTGAACTGGCCGGAGCATTACGCCGCCGATGACGACCAGTATTGGCGGTACGTCGTCGCGCGGTATCAGGCGTACGGGAACCTCGTGTGGGACGTCGGCAAGGAGAGCTACAACTTCAAGCGGCGGTGGGACGATGCGGGATACGCGCTGAACCGCATGGGACTGATCCGCGACGTGGACGCCTACGACCATCTCGTGACGGTCCACGATGCCGTGGGCGGCTCCGCGGCGCATAGCTCGCCGATCGACGACGCGACGGACTTCGTGTCCGACCAGATCCATCTGTCGGACTGCCGACGGTACTACCGCGAGGCGGCTCGCCGATTCCGCACGATGGACAAGCCGTACGTGAACATCGAGTACGGCTACGAGCTCGGCGCCGAGGACATCAAGACCTACTCCAGCCGCACGACGCGTCCGTGGCAGGACATCCTGCTCTGGACGTACGCGATCTACGCGGGTGGTGGCTATCCCGGGTACTACTACAACAACACGTCCTGGGACTTGGTGAAATACGACCCTGAGCCCGAGGGCTGGCGGCGCTACCGATACCTCGCCGACTTCATGGCGGACGTGGACCTGAATCGCATGGCCCCCGACAACGAGTACGTGGACCGCGGTCTCTGCTCTGCCGAACATGGCAGACAGTACCTCGTCTTCCTGCCTGAAGGCGGCGACGTGAGCATCGACCTCGTCGGTGTCTCGCGCTCCGCGTCGCTATCGGCGCGGTGGCTGCATATCTACACGGGCGAGACCGCGGACGCGACTGTCGGAGGACGTGGGTTCTCCACACGGCTGGCGAATCCGTTTGGCGATGCGCCGACGGCGGCGTACGTGAAGGCCTCATAGCGCTCCCACCTCAGTACCGGCGCCTTCTGGGCCGAGCGCGGGCCCGTCCGGCCCGCCACGGGCTCGCCCAGAGAACACTCCGAACCAACGGGTGGTGGGACGAGTTCGGGCGGGAGCCCAAAGTCGCCTAACCAGCGGGGCGTGATGACACCCGCGATTCCGGCGTCGAAGAGGCCGCGCCGGCAGTGGCTGAACAGGCCTGAAATGCGCTTGGCCGCTGTCGTCGAGACGTCCGATGGCCGGGTTGTCCCTTCCCAAGGCGTTCGGATACCATACCGTCGGCTTTTGCGCGCACGTGTGTGGCACCCGCTGGAGGACGCAGTGAGAGTTTTCATCCTGGGCATTGACGGCTACCTCGGTTGGAGCCTGGCGCAGTACCTTGGCGCTCGGGGCATGGACGTTGGTGGCTGCGACGCGCTGCTGCGGCGCGGGTGGGTAGCCGAGGTCGGGTCTACGTCGGCCACGCCAATCCTGCCGATGTCCGAACGGTCCGTGGCTTACGAGGAGACGTTTGGCAAGCCGCTGGCCTATTCCGAAGGCGACCTGTGCGACTACGCGTTCGTGGCGTCATGCCTGGAGTCGTTCAAGCCGGACGCGATCGTCCACCTTGGCGAGATGCCCAGCGCGCCGTATAGCATGATCGACGTAGAACACTGCACGTTCACGCACACGAACAACCTCATCGGCACGATCAACACGCTGTTCGCGATGCGTGACATCTGCCCGGACGCGCACCTCGTCAAGCTCGGGACGATGGGCGAATACGGCACGCCGAACGTCGACATTCCCGAGGGCTTCTTCGAGATCGAGTTCCGGGGACGTAAGGATCGCCTCCCGTTCCCGCGTCAGGCGGGTAGCTGGTACCACCAGACGAAGGTGCACGACACGAACAACGTCACGTTCGCCTGCAAGATCTGGGGTCTGCGTTCGACAGACATCATGCAGGGCGTCGTGTTCGGCACGCGCATCGACGAGATGGGCGACGACCCTCGGCTATGCACGCGCTTCGACTTCGACCAGGCATTCGGCACGGCAATCAACCGATACTGCGCGCAGTCGGTTGCCGGTCACCCGTTGACGGTGTTCGGGGCGGGGAACCAGAAGCGCGGCTTCCTGCCGTTGCGGGACTCCATGCAGTGTCTCCATCTGGCGATCACAAAGCCGCCGGAGAGTGGCGAATACCGCGTGTTCAACCAGTTCGAAGAGGTATACGACGTCACCGGGCTGGCCAGGAAGGTCAAGGGCGTCGCCGAAGGGCTGGGACTCGATGTCGAGATCGCCAACATCGAGAATCCGCGTAAGGAAGCGGAGACCCACTACTACAACCCCGATCGCCAGCACCTGATCGACCTCGGCTACGAGCCGTCTCGCGACATGGAGACGGAGATCACGGTTACGCTGACGGATCTCATCGCCAACCGGGACCGCATTGAGGCGCACCGCGAAGCCCTTCTGCCCGACATCCGCTGGGACGGCACCCGCCGCAAGTCCGCGTATCTCTCCAAGGGCGCGTGAGCGTAGGTAATTGTGCGGCGTGGATGCGGCTCCTAGGGTCTGTCTGACAAATCGGATTCGGTGTTAGCCTGTCGATGGTTGTTGGAACCGATCGACAGGAGGAATCCGCGTGTTACGAGGTGA
>NYZG01000348.1 GCA_002687025.1 Candidatus Poribacteria bacterium | reverse complement strand
GGTTGTCGATCCACCCGCCGTAGTAGCCTGACGCGACGCCGATGAGCAACCCCAACACGAAGCTCATCCCGACGCCGACGAGGCCGATCGTCATGGAGATGCGCGTGCCGTAGACGATCCGTGACAGCAGGTCGCGGCCGAGGTGATCGGCGCCGAGTAGGAACAGCGTGCCTCCCTCCGCAACGCCGAACAGGTGGATGTCCGACTCGAACAGCCCCCACATACGGTACGGTTCGCCGCGCGCGAAGAGACGTATCGGGTAGATGCGCGCGCTGTCCTCCACGTAGTAACGGCGCAGCGTCTCCGGGTTGCGCTCGCCTTGGATGCCGTACACGAACGGCCATAGACGCACGCCGTCGTCGGACACCAGACGCAGGCGCTGCGGGGGAGCGTACGCGTATTCGACGCGGCGGTCCTCGAGCGTGCTCGGGGCGAGGAACTCCCCGAAGATCGCCACGAGATACAGTCCCGCGATCACGAAGCCGGACGCCACGGCAAGGCGATGCTTGCGCAGCTTCCACCACATCAGCTTCCACTGAGATGCGGCGTACGCCTCAGCACCAGCGGCCGATCCGGTTTCCGTGCGAAGGGCGTCCGTCATCGCGTGGATCCCGCCTGGTCATAGCGGATGCGCGGGTCGAGCCATAGCAGCAGCAGGTCCGAGAGCAGCGTGCCGATGAGGGTGAGGAAGCTCAGCATCATCACCATGCTGCCGGCGAGGTACATGTCCTGGTTGAGCAGCGCGCGCAGCAGCAGCGGCCCGGTCGTGGGCAGACCCAGCACCACGGACGTGATGGTCGAGCCCGAGACGATCGCCGGCAGCACCCAACCCACGGTGCTCACCAAGGGGTTGAGCGCCACGCGGACCGGATACTTTAGGAGCAATCGCCAATACGCGAGGCCCTTGGCGCGCGCGGTCATCACGTACTGTTTGCGGAGCTCGTCCAACAGGTTGGCGCGCATCACGCGGATCATTCCTGCCGTACCGGACGTGCCGATCACGATCACCGGTATCCACAGATGGCTCATCAGGTCGATGAACCGGGCCAGCGACCAACTGGCGTTCTGGAACGCAGGCGAGAACAGGCCGCCCGCGCTCACGCCAAACACCGAGTAGCCGACGTACATGCAGATGAGGGCGAGCAAGAAGTTGGGCGTCGCGAGACCGATGAACCCCACGAAGGTGAACATGTAGTCCGGCAGCGAGTACTGCTTCACCGCGGAGTAGATGCCGATGGGGATCGCCAACGACCAGGTGAAAAGCAGCGTCACGATGGAGATGATTGTGGTCAGGAGGATGCGCTCGCCGATGAGCTCTCGCACCGGCCGATTCCACTCGAACGACATGCCAAACTCGCCGCGGAACAGGCCGCCGAACCATGTGACGTACTGGACGGCGACCGGCTCGTCGAGGGCGTAGCGCGCACGGAGCGCCGCCGCCTGCGCCTCGTCGACGGTCTCGCCCGTCTCCCCGAGCGCCGCGATGTACGATGTCAGGTAGTCGCCCGGCGGAAGCTGGATGATGAGAAACGAAATCAGCGACACGACGAACAGCGTCGGGACCATCCAGACGATGCGGCGCAGCACGAGTGTCAACAAGCGGCGTCAGTCTCCCTCGGAGGCGTTCTCGATCGCGTAGCACTCGATGGCGGTGTTCCCCGGCGCGCGGAACGACCACCCGGACACCGCGACATGCGGGACGTTGCGGAAGTCGTTGCTCACGAGGTAGATGGACGGCAGGCCCCCGATGACGCCGATCACCCAGACATTCTCCTCGTTCAGGCGGGCGATCTCGGCGAACAGCCGGATCTGCTCGTCGCGGTCGGCGGTTTCCTCGATCTTCCAGAACAGCTC
The DNA here is from genome assembly GCA_002687025.1 of Candidatus Poribacteria bacterium. Taxonomy (GTDB): domain Bacteria; phylum Poribacteria; class WGA-4E. Next base: position 6,475 of record NYZG01000348.1, on the reverse strand, counting down.
GATCGCGCGGCGCACCTCGGGGTACGGCTTCTCCCCGCGGGCGCCCTCGGTGCGGTACCAGCGCGCGTAGTCGATGGCGTGTATCGACTCGTCGCTGTACGGGATGAACCATCTCGGGTCGAGGACGGGTATCTGCTCGTCGGCGCCGCCCCAGACGCCCACGTCGTGCATGAGCGCGCGCTTGCGCTGGTAGAAGAGCTGGCGCGCGACCTCCTTCACTTCCGTCTTCACCCCGACCTGCGTCCAGTAGCCAGCGACAAGCTCCAGGACGCGGTTGTTCATCGCGGTGGTCTCGATGTAGAGCTTGAGCGGCTTCCCGTCGCGACGCAAACGAACGCCCCACCGGTCGCGCTCCGCAAGGCCCATGTCGTCGAGTAACTGCGTCGCGCGGGCGGGGTCGTGCTCGATGTGGGAGCGTTCGAGGTCGGCCGAGTAGAACGCGGACGTTGGTGGCGGCGACATCTGTCGCGGCACGCCGATGCCGAAGTAGTTCGCCTCGTTAGCCGCGTCGCGGTCGATTGCGAGCGAGAGCGCCTTGCGGAACCGGTGGTCTCGGATCAGATCCCTCAGCACGGGGTCCTTGTGGTTCAGATTCGGCGCGATCACGAGCGATCCGCCACTGCCGTTGAGCCAATGGCGCACGTCGTACCCGCCGCGTTCGCGGTTCTCCATGAAGAGGGGGTAGTTCTCGAACTGCAGGTGGCGCGCCTGCATGCCCATCTCGCCGTTGATGGCCTTCAGGTTGATGGTCTCGCCGTCGTATATCTCGAACGTCATCCGGTCGATGTACGGGAGCTGGTTGCCCTCGGGGTCCACCTTCCAGTAGTAGGGGTTGCGCTCGAAGACGGCGGGTCGCGCTGGCGGCGGCTGCGTCACCACCCAGGGCCACAGGCGGGGCATGTCCACGTTGCGCCAGTCAGCGCGATCCGTGAATAGCTGCGTCCACAGGTCCAGGCCGGACTCGCGCGCTAGCGCCTCCAGCTCCGCGACGGGCGCGTACCGTGGATGGAACCGGCTCATGTAGCGGCGTTGGTAGCGAGCCATCTCGTAGCCGCGGCCGGACGCGAGCTTCTCCAGGAAGAGACCGTTCGGCTGAGCGAACCGGAATGTCAACGTGTGGTCGTCGGGCGTTTCCAGGCGCATGGTCGCGCCGCCCCGCTTGAAGTCGCGCGGGACCACGGGCGTCAGTTCCTCGTTCCCGATGACGTCCTCGTACCAGAACACGACGTCGTCCGTCGTGAACGGCGACCCGTCGGACCATCGCACGCCCTCCCGGAGGCGGAACGTGTACGTCCGGCCGCCGTCGGCGACTTCCCAGCTCACGGCGAGGTTCGGTATCGCCTCGCGCGCCATCGCGTCCCAACGGACGAGGCCGTCGTACGCGAAGCGCGCCTCGACGATGCCCACGTCCTGGGGGCCCGTGGCGAACCGGGTCCACGTCCCTCCGTACGGGCCGTTTTGGTGGGGCGGCGTCACCATCAGCGGGTCGCTCGGCAGGCGTTCGGCCACGGGCGGGAGCTGTCCCGCGCTTACGCGCGACAGGAGCATCGGTGCCTCCTGGAACGCGGCCGCGGCGTGCTCGGGCCACTCGCCCACGCTGTGAACGCGCCGGTCGGTGTTCTCGTCGTGCGCACGTGGCGATGGAGCGTCGGAAAGCGCGGCGGTCGACGGCTCGTGCACCAACCCCTGCACGCTCGCCTCGAACGCGACGGCGCGTTGCAGCGATGCGGCGTCCCGCGGCGTCAGGCGCCACGTTATGTAGGCAAGCGCCTCGACGACGAGCGCAAACCCAACGAACACCGCTACGAGCGCCAGCGAGATGCGTGCCGCGATCTTCATGTGGGTCGTCCGTTGGCGGTCAGTCTATGGACTCCACCCACTTGTTCGGCGCGGTGTTTACCTCGAATTGGTCGAACACGCGATCGATGGCCGCGCGGTCGTCGTCGCTGAGCTTCCACCCGAGCGCGCCCATGTTGGCGTCGACTTCCGCGACGCGCCGGGCGCCGACAAGGCCCGTGCTCACTGCGGGATGAGAGAGGGTCCAGTTGAGCGCCAACTCCGGCAGTGACTTGCCCAGCCGTTCGGCTACCTCGTTGACGCCGTCGGCGACCTTCAGATTCCGACGGAACACGTCATCCGCGAACAGCCGCAGCGAGAATCCGCCGCCTCCGCCGCGTCGCCAGTCGTTCTGCTCGAACTTCGTGTCCTCGTCGAACGCTCCGGCGAGCAGGCCGTACGCGAGCGAGCCGTACGTCATCATGCCGATGCCGTGCTCCTCGGCGTAGGCGAAGATTTCCCGCGACATGCGCCGGTCGAACATGTTGTAGCCGTATTGCAGGACGTCCACGCGACGAACGGCCATGCACCGCTCGATCTCGTCGAGCGTGAAGTTCGATAGGCCGATGGCGCGGGCCTTGCCGGCCTGGACGATCTCGTCGAGGGCCAGCATGGTCTCGTCGAATGGCGTGGCGCGATCCGGCCAGTGGACGAGGAATACGTCGACGTAGTCCGTCCCAAGGCGCTTGAGGCTGTGGTCGATGGCGGCGTGCGCCATCTCGCGTCCGGCGTCGCGGCCCCGCGGGCGGTCGTTCCTGTAGCCGATGCCGAACTTCGTGACGAGGATTATCTCGTCGCGCCGGTGGCCCACGGCCTCGAAGACCACGTCCTCGGACTTGCCCTTACCGTAGTCCTCGGCGGTGTCGAAGCAGTTGATGCCGACATCGATGGCGCGGTTTGCCGCAGCGATGATCTCCGTCTTGTCGAACGAGCCGTATCCCCCGCTCATCTCCCAGCACCCGAAGCCGATGGCGGACACGTCCATGCCTGTCTTGCCGAACGGTCGGTACTCCACGTCGCTGCTCCTAACCACTACAGTTCGCCGTCCGTGGGCGTCCCGCTAGTGTAGTTGTCGTCGGCTGGGCCGTCTAGCTCTGTGAAGATTGGGCCGCGGCCCCTCGCGGACGGCCGCCATGGCGGGCCGCCACATGCTCTCGGAGCCATTCGGGCACACGGTTGACCTGCCCGTCTCGCACACATATACTGCGCGCGGTTTAGACCGCTGTTCCGCCATGGAGAGGCCGTCGAGAATGGTGACTCAAGAGCAGGTGGAGTTCTTCCAGGAGAACGGATACCTGCATCTGCCGCAAGTGTTCGATCGCGAAGAGCTCAAGGCGATGAGTGACGAGTTGGACTACGTCATGGAGACGTTCGCCAACTGGAACGCCGCGTGGAAAGGCCCGTGGCGGAAGGACTACCTGAGCGACGAGGAGTCCGAGAAGGCGCAGTTGGTGGCGATCCACGAGTTGCAGCATTACGCGGCGTCGTGGACTCGGGCGCTGGCAAAGCAGGAGGTAGGCGACTCGCTTGGGGCCCTGATGGCAACGGATACGGTCGAAATCCATCATTGCACGTTGCACGCCAAAGGCCCCAGCGCGGGAGCGCCGTTTCCGATGCACCAGGACGTGCCGTTCTATCCGCACTCCGACGGGCGATACATCGACGGTCTCGTGCATATGGACGATGCGAACGAATCGAGCGGGAACATCAAGTTCCTGGCGGGCAGTCACAAACTCGGCCCGCTCGAGCACATCACGGGGCCGGAGACGGCCCCGCATCTGCCGACCGACAAGTACCGCTTGCAGGACGCCGTCTCCGTGCCGGCCGAGGCCGGGGACATGGTGCTGTTCCATCTGTGGACGATCCATGGCTCGGCGGTCAACAACAGCGGCGCCTGGCGTAGGCTGGTGCGCGTCGGATTCCGTGATCCGCGGAACGTGCAGGTGGGCGGGCAAGCCCTCGGCCGTCCGGGGCTCATGATCAAGGGCGTTCGGCCGCAGGTCGAAGGTCAGGAAGTCAACGTATACGGCAATTGGGGTCGGTAGCCGGCGCCGCGCGCCGCCATACCGGTAAAGAGGGGTGACCGACGATGACGCTGAGTACTCGATGGAGCCGCCTGGCGCTCCGCTCGCTGACGGGGGCCGTCGCGATGGCGATAGGCTTGTCGGTTGTTGGGGGTTGCGGCGGGGCCGCGGAGCTGCCTCCGCCCGATTTCACGGTGTACGACCGTATAGCAATCGCGCCGTTCCTGTCCGCGCACGACCCGGGCTTCGGCATGATGACCGCGCGCGACCTGAGCAATCAGCTGCAGATCGTCCTGAAGCGGGAGAAGGAAGGCTTCGAGATCGTCTTCGACGAAACCGCTGACCGCAAACCCGTGTCCGACGCGGTCGCCGCGCTGGGTATCACGATGGAGGAGGCGTACGCCGACCCGAAGCTGGCCGGGAAGGCCGCCGCGAGCCTCGACGCTGGTCTCCTGCTCATCGCAAGCGTGCGCGAGCCTCGCTATCGCACGCGTGAAGACGACACCGTGGTGTACGACATGACCAAGTTCGAAGGGCTGTCGAAGGGCGACACCGCCCACGTTGTCACGTACCAGCAAACGACGACGCGCATATGGGTAAAGGCAGTGTCGGCCGCGGGCGACATCGTGTGGCAGAGCGGGTCGCCGCCGCCCGAGGAGCCAGGACACGTCCAGGCATACGTGAAGTACGCCCGCGCGTACCAGTTGCAGGCTCCCGAACGGCCCGTCGTCGAGCAGACCCAGATGGTTACCGATCTGCGAGACCACATCTGGCGACGGCTGGCCAATCGGCTGTATCCGTCCATGTTCAAAGAGGTGAAAGTCCCGCATTGGGCGGAGAAGCCAGACCAAGAGCTCAAGACCTCAGGCGGCGTGCTGAAATTCGACTAAACGCCGCGCACGCGAGAAGGGCCCATGCATCAAGTGATGCATGGGCCCTTTCCGCGTACGTGTGCTCGATGGGTTACTCGTCGCCGATGATGCCGTAGTGACGACCCATCCAATACGGCAACAGGAACGCGACGCCGTCCTCTTCGCTGGATCCCTCGTTGCCGCCGTCGAGCCTGAACGGGTTCCCATTCCACTTGTGTGTGGGCCGTTCGTAATACGGCAGCAGGACCTGATCCATCTCCTCGGTCCATCCGCCCTCTGGAGCGCGCGCCTGGACGTCCGCTCGGTGCGAGTTGCGCACGCGCCAGCTCCTGAGGTCCATCGGCCACTCCTGTAGCGTCAGGACCGATGCGCGCACTTCCTCCAGCCGGTTCGTGAGTGCGGAATACATGAAATTCCACAGCGGACAGCGCTCCGGCCTCTCCAGTTCCCACGACCTCTCCAAACTGGCGAGATATACCGCGCGCAGTCCCGGATCGGTTTCGTAGGAGAGGACCGTGTAGTACGACAGGAAGGCGAGTTCGTCGTCGGAGTGGTTGACCCAGTCGGGCGCCGTCAGCTTCTGGTCGATGGTGTTCAACGCGTAGTGGTGGCGATACGCCAGGTCGCGGTACGCCTCGTCGAACTTCGCATCTCGTGTGAGGTGGTGCGCCGCCTTGTATATGGCCAGGATCTCGAGCGAGTTGAGGCCCTGCTGTGGCTTCCAGTCGCCGTTCAGGCGCTCCGGGGCCCATACACCCCACCGAGTGCGCTCGCCGTCCATGTCTATGAGATAGTGGCCGTTATCGATGAGATGCGTGGCTATCCTCCCCGCTACAGCCTCGATGCGACGCTTTTCGGCGTCGTTCGCGACGAGGTCGTAGTAGACGCAGAAGGCGTAGAAGTGCCCGTCGATTTCATCGGAACTGGTGTCGGCCTTCCACATCCACTCGCCGTCCGGCGTGTCGTGCCACTCGCCACCTGATTGCAGTGCGTTCGGTTCGTCCTTGCGCATCAGTGCGCGGGCGGGGAAGCCGTCGATCGGGGTGACCTCCTCGAGGCGCAGGAGGGCGTCCATGGACTGGCGCGCGAGCTCGCGCGCATCCTCTGAGCCCGTAACCGAGTATCGGTAGCTCTCCGCCGCGACGAACATCGCGGTCCAGAGGCCGTCGTTGTCGGACGCCTCGTGTTTGGATGCGTCCAGGTCGCCGGGCGGGTCCATGAACGTGACCGTCACGTAGCCGTAGCGGTTGTGGCGCGCTCGGGTTAGCTCCTCGAAATGGGCGGCCTTGGTTTCCAGGGAGTACGGCGTCCGTGCAATGCGGGCAGGGCCCTGCTCTGTGCCCACCCACGCGTCGCGGCCGAGGGCAGTCACGCAGGTGACCCCGTCGCCTGGCAACCACCGAAGCCCGGCATAGTATTCCCACCGCCCGCCGGTCAGCAGACAGACGCCGTCGGGCGTGCCTAGCCACACGTCGCCCTCGTCCCCGACCGCGACGCCCGTGACATTCTCTATGGGCAAGCCGTCGCGGCCGCGGAGGAGGAACCAACCGTCGTGGCCGTCGAAGGCGAGGAGCCCCGCGGACGTCCCGAGCCAGATGTGCCCGTCCGACGCGGCGGCGATTCCCTGGAGCGTGATGCTATCCGGCGCAGGGGGCCCTTCATAGCACATCGCCCACTGCGCGCCCGCGTCGGGCGCCGGCACGTTGACGGTGCGCCACTCGGCGCCGTCGTAGGCGCGCAGCG
>NYZG01000347.1 GCA_002687025.1 Candidatus Poribacteria bacterium | reverse complement strand
GCGATCCAGAGGGTGCCGTCGGGAAGCGGCGGAAGGCGGCCGGCGAGAGCGTGGGCCGCGGCCTCCACACCGATGGACAGCAGGATGCCGATGAGTAGGCCGACGAGGCAACCGATCAGCGCCCTGACGCCAATCCCGACGCGCGGTCGCCCTGGATGACGCCATCGACGGCGACCCATCCACAACAGCGCCGACATGGTGAGCGCTGCCGCGGCCCATTCACGGAGAGGAATCGTGCGGCGTAGTTCCGCCAGGAAGGGCCGCCGTGGTTGCATCCTGAAGACGATGCGGCCGACCGCGCCTGGCGCGTTCGAGGACCCGTGGAGGGAGCGGGCGCCGTATCCCTTTGCCCTGACGGAGATGTCGTGTTCCCGACCTACGATCCCTGGGAAGCGGAAGCGTCCGTCCGCGCCGGTAACTACGGTCTCGGCGCCAGCGCCGTTCCCCCTGCGGAGCTCGACCGTCGCGTTGGCGATAGGCTCCGCCGTTGAGGCATCGACTACTCGACCACGCACGCCGTCGGCTGATGGGCCAGGCAGCGCCAGGTCGACGTAGGCGTGCGCGACGTCGGCACCCTCCGCCGTGACGGTGAGACTATAGTCCCTGCGCTGCACCCCGTCGAAGCGGAATTCACCGTCCGAAGTCGTAACCGTGGGCGCCGGCCCTGCGCCCGCGGCGCTCCTGAGTTCGACCGTGGCGTTGGCGACGGGCCCTCCGCCCGGCCCGTCTGTTACACGTCCGTGAACCGTTGCCGCCTCACTTCCGTCCGTCGCCGATGTCTCCACGGAGAGCGTCATGTCCAGGCGGCCTTGCTGCCCGTCTTCGACTGCTCCGGCAGTGGGGTTGGGCACAGTCAGCGCGACCAGCAGCGCCACGAGTGCTGGGGCATGTCGGTTTCCCATCGCGCGTCCTCTCTATTCGCGGCCGCCTCTGCCGTCGAGGACGCCGGGCTTGGGAACGAGTCACGGGGCACGGACTCGACGGAGCAGCGGTCGGCCCGCGAACGTCCGCGCGTCGGGCTCGCTGTCCGTACGGTAGCGCATCGGCCACGCGGCCGCCAATCGGCCATCGATGTTTGCCATGCTCGGAGCCACGAGGCCCGCGGTGGTCAGCGCGATGCAAGGGCCCGTCCCGGCAGCTATCGGCCCGATCCTCGTGCCGCGGGTGGTGTGGCGCGCGCTGAAGTCGCGGATCTGTTAGGGGCGCACGGTGCGGGCGGCCCGCGGTTCCTGGCACAATAGCGTCTGTGATCGGACGTAGCCGGGCGGCCCCCTGACCACACCGAGCCGCCACGGACCACGGAAGGAACCTGATGCGCGCAGCGATGGCCGTAGTGTTCTTGGGGTTGGCCGCGTCGGCTCACGCGGTCGTCGATCCAGGCAGCGTCGTCGGCCTATGGCTTCTGGACGACGGCAGCGGCGATGTCGCGACCGACTCGTCCGGGAACGGCAACGACGGCGCGATCGTTGGCGCCACCTGGACGGACGGCCATCGTGGCAGGGCGCTGGCGTTCGACGGCGCGAGCCACGTCGCCATTCCCGCCAGCGAGACGACCGATGATTACCTCGACGGCTTCACCTACATGTTGTGGGTGGATGTCGCGTCCGTTCCCAACGCCAACTCTCGCGTCATGGAGCGCGACTGGCACAACCCGACCATCCAGACCGGCGAGTCCGACTTCTATGGGAGCGTCGTCACCGGCGCGACCAACATCGACAGCGGCATTCGCGGCGGCGAGCACACGCCTGGCGAGTGGGCGCACGTGGCTCTCACGCACGACGGCGCGACGCTCATCCTCCACTCCGGCGGCGAACCGGTGAACGAGTCGTCGGTGGGGACGCCCACGTTCACGGACGCGAACGACGCCGGGGCCATCTGGCTGGGGCAGTGGAAGGCCGCGGGCTGGGATCTGACCGGCCGGATCGACGAGGTCGCGGCGTTCAACGTCGCGCTGGGGCAGGACGACATTCAGGCGCTGATGAACGAGGGACTCGAAGCGACGCTCATCACCGCCGTTGATCCCGCCGGCAAGGCCGCGACTACGTGGGCCGCCGTGAAGGGGGTCCGCTAGGCATCACGCGTGTCGCGCGGTTGCCGCCGGGCGGCATGGCGTCACGACGGGGAGTCGGCCCGTGGCATCACGCCTGGCGTTCACGGTCTGGACGTCGCTATCGCTGCTCGTCATCCTCCTGGAGATGTGGCTCCCGGTGAGACGGTGGCCTCTGCGGCGGATCAGGGCCGGCCGCGGAAGGGGTGCCCGTCGGGCTGACCTGCCGGGGCTGAAGGCAGTGTCCGGTCGCCGTGCCAGGGGCCCCCTATCTTGCCAGGCCACCACCACGGACGCATAATAGTGACCGTGCCGGCGTGGTGAAATTGGTAGACGCAGGGGATTCAAAATCCCCCGACCTTCGGGTCGTGTCGGTTCAAGTCCGACCGCCGGCACCAACTCTCATCACCCGCGCAGACGCCACCTCGCCCGGAGCGCCGCAGTGGACACCATTCTAGTGACCGGTGGCTTGGGACGCATAGGCACGGCCCTATGCCGCGAGTTGCGCGGCACGTACCGCACGCGTTCCTTCGACCTTCGCCCGTCGACCGAAGCGGACGAGAACGTCGTCGGGAACATCACGGACATCGACGCGCTAGTCGACGCGTGCGACGGCGTCCGCGCCATCGTGCACCTCGCGGGCATCCCCGGCAACGCCGACTTCGACCTCCTCCTCGACGCGAACGTCCGAGGCACGTACTGTGTGTACGAAGCCGCCGTGAAGGCCGGCGTCCCGCGCGTGGTGTTCGCCAGCACGAATCATGTCAGCGGCATGTGGGAGAAGGCCGGCGTATTCGCCACGCCCGAGATGCCCGTCCGCCCCGACTCGCACTACGCGGTGAGCAAGGCGGCGGGAGAAGCCATCGCGCGCTACTACGCCGACGCGCACGGCATCGGCTCGGTGTGCATGCGCATCGGCGGGTTCAGCCCCACGGACAAGGCTGGAGGCGTCCGCGGCTACTACATGCTCATCACATGCCGCGACATCGCGCAGTTGGTGGACAAGTCGATTCAGTCGGATGTCCTGTTCGCGATTGTGAACGGCATCTCGAACCATCCCAAAGCGTACCAGGACCTCGAGAGCGCCGCGAAGCTGCTCGGGTACGAGCCGCGCGACGGCGCCGAAGACTGGCTCGACGACTGCCCCGACGACGTGCGCGAACAGTACGAGAACGTAACCTGGCGACATCTGAACCGCGAAGACATGCTCGACGAATGGGCGACCGTCCGCGCGACCCGCGGCAAGTAGCCCGATTACGCTGGCCCAAGCCGTAAGAACGTGACGATGAAGAAGGTACTTGTCCTGGGCGCGTGTGGCATGATCGGGCCGTTCGTCACGCCCGGCCTCGAAGACGACTACGACCTGACCCTTTCCGACATCGTCCCGCACCCGCACGGAAAGACCACCATCGACGTAGACGCCACCGACTACGAGCAGGTGCGAGACGCCGCCCGCGGCATGGACGCCATCATCAACCTAACGGTGATCCGCACCGACGCGGTCCACAGCTTCCACGTGAACGTCCGCGGCGCCCTGAACGCGATGAAGGCCGCCGCCGAGCACGGCATCACGACGGTCCTGCATACGGGCCCCGAGCAGATCCGCCACGGCCGCTACGACCACGACTTCGACCTGGACGGCCCGCCGCACATGCCCGGCACGGGCTACTACTTCCTCACCAAGCACCTGAGCAATGAGATCTGCGGCGCCTACGCGCGCGAGCACGACATCACGACGGTGTGCTTCCTGTTCAACCTGCTGAGCGCCCGGCCGACGAAGCATGTCACCGGCCGCGACTTCCCGCCGTACATGATCGTCTGGGAGGACCTCCAGCACGCGTGCCGTCTGGCGCTGGAGATCGAGTCGGTCCCGGACAACTTCCAGATGTTCGACCTGCACAGCCACCTCGGGCAGGGGAAGTTCTCCATCGACAAGGCGCGGCGCATCCTGGGCTATGAACCCCTCATGCCCGTCGAGGAGTTCTACCGCAGACCGACGTCATAGACGCGGGGACACGACGATGAAGAAGGTGCTGGTCCTGGGAGCGTGCGGGAACATCGGGCCGTTCATCACGCCCGGTCTCGAAGAGGACTACGACCTGACCCTTTCCGACATCATCCCGCATCCCGGCGGCGCCCCCACGATCCACGTGGACGTCACGGGCTACGAGCAGGTGCGAGACGCCGCACGCGGCATGGACGCCATCATCAACCTCACCGTGATCCGTCCCGACCCCGTCCACAGCTTCCACGTGAACGTGCGCGGAGCGCTGAACACGATGAAGGCCGCCGCCGAACACGGCATCAAGAAGGTGCTGCACACGGGGCCACAGCAGATACGCGGGACACGGTACGACCACGACTTCGACATCGACGACCCGCCGCACATGCCGGGCACGGGTTACTACTTCCTGACCAAGCACCTCAGCAACGAGGTGTGCAGGACATACGCCCGCGAGCACGACATCACGACCCTATGCTTCCTGTTCAACGGGCTGGGAGCCAGACCCACGCAGCACGTGACCGGGCGAGACTTCCCGCCGTTCACGATCGTGTGGGAGGACCTCCAGCAGGCGTGCCGTCTGGCGCTGGAGATCGAGTCGGTTCCCCACAACTACCAGGAATTCGACCTCCACAGCTACCTCGCGCAGGGCAAATACTCGATCGACAAGGCGCGCCGCATACTGGGGTACGAGCCGCTGATGCGCGTCGAGGACTTCTACCGAAGGCCGACATCATGAAGGTGCTGATTACCGGAGCCACCAGCCGGCTTGGGGAGGCGATCGCCGCCGAACTCGCGTCCGACCACGAACTGCGCCTGACGGATGTCGTCGGCGGCCCATCCCCCGCGAGCCACGAGTACGTCCGGGCCGACCTGCGCGACGCGGAGGCCGTGGCGTCCCTCGTGGCGGACATCGACGCGGTGATCCACACGTGCGAGACGCCCGAATCGTGCGACGAGCCAGGCCTCACGCGCGAGGAACTCCTGCTGGACATGGCGACGCGGGGTGCCCACGTTCTGATGACGGCGGCGGTCGAGGCCGGAGTGCGTCGCGTCGCGTGTGCCGGCACGCTGGAGGTGTTTGCCTCCTATCCCGACGACGTGTACATCAGCGAACTGTGGAAGCCGCTGCCGAGCCCCGAGATGGAGACCTTCGCCAAGTACCTCGGCGAGCTGACCGTCCGCGAGTTCGCCCGCGATCACGCCATCACCGCGACATCCCTGCGTCTGGGCCGGCTCGTGCGCGAGGAGGATGTGGCGGGCGATCCTGCCGACCTAATGTGGGTCGATGTCCGCGACGCCGCCCAGGCGTTTCGGTGCGTCCTCAATCGCGACGCCAGCTCCGACGTCCGGTTCGCCGCGCGGTGGGATGTCCTGCACATCTGCGCGGACGTGCCCAACGCGAAGTTCCTCATCGCCGAAGCTACCCGACGCATCGGCTACGCGCCGACCCACGACTTCTCCGCCAACTACTAGGCGCGGCCCCGTACGCAGATTCCTGTGAGGTCCGGGTCGCTTCGAGCGACATAGTGCGTGAACGGACCACACGGAGACGTACCACATGACGGCGACCGACGCCGACCTCGTGCGGCACGCCCTTGCGGGCGATGTGCGCGCGTTCGGCGAACTGACGAAGAGGTATCAGGAAGCGGTCTACGCGCTGGCGCTGAGCCACACGCGGGACTTCGCCGAGGCCGAGGACATCGCTCAGGAGACGTTGCTGAGCGCCTACGAGACGCTCCCGGCGCTGCGCGATGCCGACCGGTTCGGCGCATGGGTACGGGGCATCGCCTCGAACATGTGCCGCGCCTGGCAGCGCAGGATGCATCGTCGGCGTGAGACGCCCGCGGCGTGGCTGCAGGTGCAGCCGCATGACGCGCGGCCCGCGCCCGACGCGGCGTTGCGGGCGCGCGAGGATCGCGACGCGCTGCTGAAGGCGCTGCGAGTGCTCAGTCAAGACGCTCGGCAGACGCTGCTCCTCCACTACCTGGCGGAGTTCTCGCAGCGCGACATCGCCGCGTTCCTCGGCGTATCGGTCACCGCCGTCGAGACGCGTCTCCACCGCGCCCGAGTACGTCTACGCAAGGAGATAGGGACCATGGCCGAGGACGCGCTGAGAGACAGCAGGTTGGGCGACGAATTCACGAATCGCCTCGCTGCGGAGCTACTTGCGAAGCCGAGGCCGTTGGAGCAGGACGGCCACCCCATCGCCGGCATGTGGCGGGCCATACGCGAGGCGCTGCCGGACTTCGAGGTGGTGGGTCCGCGCGGGGAAATCGAGCCACGCGCGCTCAACGCCGATATCCTCGGAGCCGAGGCGACGGCCGACATGGAGATGATCGGGGTCGACGCGGACACCGTGCTGAGATCGCATCTCACGCCGGCCCTACTCGACGCCCTGCGGGGCCGAACTGCGCCCTGCCGTCTCATCGCCGCGGGCCGCGTGTTCCGTGACGACACCCCATCTCCGCGCCGCTCGCAGGTGTTCCACCAGGCCGAGGCCGTCTGGGCGTCGACGGACATCACCGAGGAGCGCTTCAAGGGGTGCGTGGAAGCCATGCTTGGCGAGGCGACGGGCGCGACCGACCTGCGATGGCAGCCGGGCGAGTTCGGGTTCACCGACCCCGGCTGGGAAGTCGAGGCGAAGTTCGGCGACGAATGGATCGAACTGATGGGCGTGGGGAGGATGAAGGACGATGTCGTCGCAGGCCTCGGCTTCGACCCGTCCGAGGTCAGCGTTTACGGCTTCGGCCTCGGGATCGAGCGCATGACGATGGTCCTGCGCGGCATCGACGACATCCACGATCTCTGGCGTTGACGCGCTACGTCGCGTCGTCTTCGACCGGCTTGGCCGTCGCCGCGATGCGCAGAATCACCACCGTCGCGACGAGGCTCAGCGCCATCCACACCACGCCCCAGAACAGCGTCTGATAGGTCGTGGAGATGAACGGCGGGAAGCTCGTGTATTCGGCGAGCATGCGGGCGTCGGAGCCGACCTCCGGCCGCAGTAGTACGTCCGAGGAGATGTCGTAGATCGCGTACAGGCAACTGGTTAGCCCGATAACGCGCAGCATCCAGTTCACCGCGCCCTCACGGACCAGCAGGCCGCCCGCGATCATCGCCCCGCCGAACGCGGCGCCGAAGCCCCATCCCGCCAAGTTGCGGACGTGGAAGAGCGTCACGCCCGCCACCGCCAGCCCGATAGCTACCGCCAGCGCGCGCGTAAGACGCGTACGGGACGCGACGATGAGGATCGCGCCGCCCCAGAGGAGGCTCCCGAGGTAGCCGGCCATGAGCGTCCAGAAGCGGGACCCACCGAGGCTGCGCGCCATGCCGCCTTCGGTGAAGAATATCTGGATGTCTACCACCTTGCCGCCCGTGGCGACGGTTGCCAGGGCGTGGCTGCCCTCGTGCAGGAACACGACGAACAGTTTGAGCGGCTTGATGAACGGCGTGTTCCAAAGCGCGCCGATGCCGATGGCGATCAGGAGAAACCCGAGCAGACGGCGCATATCGAGTCTGCGCCCGCTCTTGGTGGGAGCGGCATCATCCGCGAACTCGTCGGCGAAAGTTGGATCCATGTCGTCCTCCGATCCTTCGCGCCGCACAACAGACCCTCGGGTCCACCACTGAAGGACGCGTTGGCCAGGCAATCGGTTTACGGGCCCGCGACGGCGTCCTCGCGGCCCGGCGCCCAATCGCCCGTGGGAAGATGCCGGCCGAGGGTTCGCGCCCGGTAGGCATCCGCGTAGATGTACACGTGCGCCTCGCACGTGGCGCCGGTCGCTCGAACGGTGACGGGCGCCACCTCCCGCGCGTAGATATTCGCCGCGAGACCCCTACCGAAATACCCCTCGAACCGGTCCAATTCACGAAGCAGGCCGGGCATCGCTGACTCGCGGACGGTGACGAGGTCGCCGACGACGACGCCCGCGCCACGGAGAAACGCCGGGTATCCCTCCGGCAGATCGTACAACTGCCCAGACGTCTCCGCGGTTACGATCTCTCTCGCGCGGCCCGCAAGCATATGGTGGGCTCGACACCCACGGCGTAGCGTCCCATATACAAAGAGGCGATTCACGTCACCCCCACGTGTCGTGCGTTTGAGCGCGACGGCCACCCCTGTAACGCGTGCCTATTGCGCGGCGTAGCCACGTAAGGGGAACCGCGCGGCCTACAATGGCCGCGAACGGGATGCGATGCAACGGCTGCAGCGCGGCCGAACGCGGAAGGGAGAGACGATGCCGCCCGCGGGCGACGTCAAGGAGCGGTATCAGGAGGCGCTCGACCTGTTCACCGAGAAGGTCGAACGCGACGACCACATCCTCGCCGCCATCCTCTTCGGCAGCCTCTCCTACGACGAGGTGTGGGAGCAGTCCGACATCGACATATACCTCGTCTCGCGCGACGAGAAGCTCCGGCGCACGGGGTTCTCGCTCGTCGAGAACGACGTGAACATCCACGTGGTCCTGTTCCCACGCCAACGCTTCAAGCAGATGCTCGAAGGGTCGCTGCAAAGCTCTGTCTTCCACGCCTCGTTCGCAAAGAGCACGCTCCTGTTCTCGCGCGACGAGACCATCAGCGAATACTACGAGGACAAGCATCGGCTCGGGTCTCGCGACCGCGACATACAGCTCATGAAGGCTGCCAGTTGGGTCATGCCTACCCTCGCCAAGGCCGAGAAGTTCTACCACGTCAAGCGGGACATGCACTACGCGTTCCTATGGCTGATGAACGTCGTCGAGGGCCTCGCCCGCGTGGAGACGCTGCACAATGGCGAGGTAGTTCAGCGAGAGGTGATCCACCAGGCGTTGCGCCACAACCCGGCGTTCTTCAACGCCATCTACACCGACCTGATCGACGGGCCGAAGGACGAGAAGACCATCGGCGCCGCGCTGGAGATGATCGACGAGTACCTCATGGACCGCGTGGCGGACATCTACAAGCCGCTCTACCACTTCCTGACCGAGGAGCAGGGAGCGCGCACCGCGACGGAGATCACGGAGCGGTTCGTCAAAGTCGCCCAAGCCGGCGAGATCAGCATGGCGTGCGAATGGCTCGCCGACCGCGATGTCATCGAGAAGGTGTCCGCGCCGGTGCGTCTCACCAAGAACAGTCAGGTAAGCATGGAGGAAGCTGCCTACTACTACGACGAGGAGATGGCTCTTTGAGGACAAGCATCGACGTCCGCGGCGCGCGTGAGAACAACCTACAGAACGTCAACGTCGAAATCCCACGAGATCAGCTCGTCGTCGTCACCGGCCTCAGCGGGTCGGGTAAGTCCTCGCTCGCCTTCGATACCGTCTACGCGGAGGGACAGCGTCGCTTCCTCGAGTCGCTCTCCTCGTTCGCGAAGCGCTTCATGTCGCAGCTCAAGAAGCCGGATGTCGACTTCGTCTACGGGCTGTCGCCGGTCGTCTCCATCGAGCAGAAGACCACCGGCAACAACCCCCGCTCGACCGTCGGCACGATGACCGACATCAGCAACTACCTACAGTTGCTCTACGCCACCGTCGGCGACGCGCACTGCCCCTACTGCCACGAGCCGATCCCGACGCGCTCGCCGTACCGCATCGTCGAGCACGTGCTCGCGCTGCCCGAGGGCACGGAGATTGAGTTGCGCGCGCCCGTGTGGAAGCTGTTCGGCGAGGACTACCCCTATCTCCTAGGTGAAATCCGCAACAACAGCTACCGACGCGTCTACATAGACGGAGAGCTCACCGACATCAGCGAGGACGTCGAACTCGACGAGGACATCGACTACGACATGGAAGTCCTCATCGACAAGTTCGTCGTGCGCCCCGAGATCGACAAGAACCTCCTCGTGTCCGTCGAGGCCGCGCTGACGATGGGCGAGGGCTACGTGCGCATTCACATCCACGACCCGGATGAGCGCAAGGTCGACCTCGACTCGTTTCACTCCGACTTCTCGTGTCCCGAACATCGCGTCACGATGGGCGAGCCCAGCCCGACCTACTTCCAGTTCAACAACCCGACCGCGGCGTGCCGCACTTGCTCGGGTCTGGGCACCTATCTACAGGTGCACACCGACCTGCTCGTTCCCGACAAGACTCGCAGCATCCTCGACGGCGCCTTCGTGCGTCAGGCGTACAGGTACGACCGCGACACGTGGGACGGCCACATCATGTACAGCATGTCCAAGCAGTACGGCTTCGGCCTGGACGTGCCGTTCTCGGACTTGTCCAAGGAGGTCGTCGACCTTCTCCTGCACGGCACGAAGGGCGAGAAGATCAAGCTCGTGCTCCCGCCCGACGCGAAGCGCGGCCACCGCCGAGAGGGCCGCGAGTTCAGGTTCGACGGCATCATCAACCGCATCGACCGGCACTACCGCTGGTACAGGCGCAAGCAGGACGCCAACACCCACATGGAGGAGTACCTCCGCAAGGTGATGGTCGAGCACACCTGCCCCGAGTGCGACGGCACCCGCCTCAAGCCGCAGCACACCGAGATGACCATCCAGGGGCTGAACATCCACGAGGCCGGCGAGAAGCACCTGTCCCAGCTTCGCGACTTCCTGGCCGCCATCGAGCTCCCCGAGAGACATGCCGAGGCCGGCGGACAGATACTCAAGGAAGTCACCGCGCGACTGGACATCCTCGTAGGCATCGGCCTCGACTACCTGAACATGAACCGCCGATCCGGCACACTCTCGGGCGGGGAATCGCAGCGCATCCGGCTGTCTACGCAGATCGGCTCGGGTCTCATGGGGATGCTCTACGTCCTGGACGAGCCAAGCATCGGGCTGCATCCCAAAGACAACGTGAAGATGATCGAGACGCTGCGGCAGCTGCGCGACATCGGCAACACGGTGATCGTCGTCGAGCACGACGAGGAGACGATCCGCGCCGCCGACCACATTCTGGAACTCGGCCCCGGGCCGGGAATCCACGGCGGCGAGATCGTGGCGGAAGGCACGCTGGACGATATCCTTGAAAACCCCGCGTCGCTGACCGGCCAGTTCCTCAGCGGCCGCAAGCAGATCGACATGCCGGAGACGCGCCGCACGGCCAACGGCAAGCGGCTCATCATCCGGGGAGCTCGCGCGAACAACCTCAAGGACGTCGACGTCGAGTTCCCGCTCGGTGTCTTCATCTGCATCACGGGCGCGTCGGGGTCCGGCAAGAGCTCGCTGGTCAACGAGATTCTGTACAAGCGGCTGTACGCGCACCACCACGACAGCCGCGTCCTGTCTGGCGACCATGACTCCGTTGACGGGCTTGAGCATGTCACGGACGTCATCAACATCGACCAGTCGCCCATAGGTCGCACGCCGCGCTCGAACCCGGCGACGTACATCGGCGTGTACGACACGATCCGCAAGCTGTATTCGAACACCGAGGAGTCGAAGAAGCGCGACTACAAGCCCGGACGCTTCTCGTTCAACGTAAAGGGCGGCCGGTGCGAGGAGTGCGCTGGCGAGGGCATCATCAAGACGGCGATGCACTTCATGCCCGATGTCGAGGTGACGTGCCCGTCGTGCAAGGGAGCGCGGTACAACCAGGACACGCTGGAGGTCCTGTACGAGGAGAAGAACATCAGCGAGGTGCTGGACCTGTCGCTGGAGGAGGCCGAGTTCTTCTTCCAGGATACGTCGATCATCGCGCGGAAGGTGGGCGTCCTGAACGACCTCGGGCTCGGCTACCTCAAGCTGGGGCAGTCCTCGACGACGCTGTCGGGTGGGGAAGCGCAGCGGGTCAAGCTCGCCACGGAGCTGGGCAAGGTGAAGCGCGGCGCGCACAAGCTCTACATACTCGACGAGCCCACCACGGGCCTCCACGCCGCGGACATACAGCGCCTTCTCGACAGCCTGAATCGCCTCGTGAACGCCGGCAACACCGTCATCGTGATCGAGCATCACCTCGACGTCATCAAGACGGCGGACCATGTGATTGACCTGGGCCCCGAGGGTGGGCATGGCGGCGGCGAGGTGATCGCCTTCGGCACGCCCGAGGACATCGCTGCCGAGGAGCGTTCTCACACAGGCCAGTACCTGCGCGGCCACTTGGGGTAGGGGCGTGGCCTGGCAGGCACGCTCCCAGCTGTGTGCCGACGCCCAGGCGTCTCCGCTCCTACGACCATCGTCTGATGTCCGTGCGGCCCACGCGGTGCGCGCGGCGACGACGCGCGGCCGGCGAGCCACTCGACGCCAGCCTGGGCTCTACTCTGGGCACATGCTACATATTCGGAGTGAACGCGAGCGGTCGGTGGACATGTGCCCCGGTCCGCGCCATACTCCAGGGAGCCATGCAGGCTGGCCGCGGTGGGCCGTGCCTCCGCAGCGGCCCAACGGCTCTGCGGTCATCTGTGCGCGTGCCGGCCTACCGCGCCGCCCAGCGGCGAGGCTGCGGCGCCCGTCGGGAGAAGGGAACGAGATGGAATCGCTGCAGCGTCAACTGGATGCCGCTCGAGGCTCCCGACGGGTCGCCTTCGCCGCCGTGTGGATCGCGATGTCGCTGTTCGCTGGCAGTGCCACGCTCGCCGCGCCTGCAGGCGCCACGGCCCGCCTGGGGCACGGATACCCGCACGCGGTGCAGTACGCGCCGGACGGCGAACTCCTCGCCGTGGCCACGCGCATTGGTGTGGGCCTGTGGGATACGCGCACACTCGACCGTGTCGCCTTTCTCGACGCGCGTTCGTCGGTGCAGTCAATCGCGTTCTCCCGGGACGGCGCTACCCTCGCGACTGGCCTATCCAACGGCACGACAAAGATCTGGGATATAGGCTCGCGGCAGGAGTTGGCCACAATCGTCAGCAACTCGGAATACGTCCGGTCGGTCGCGTTTTCGCCGGACGGGACAGTACTCGCGATCGGGGGCAATCAGGTGACCCTGTGGGACGCACACACCGGTCAGACGATTCGCACAGTATCCATGGGCGGGTGGTCCGTTGCGTTCTCGCCCGACGGAGCCACCCTCGCAGGCGGCGGAAGCGCAGCCCTAACGCTCTGGGACATGCGCACCGGTCAGGAGAAAGCCGAAGTAGGGGCTCACTCCGGCGTCACCAGATCCGTCGCGTTCTCCCCCGACGGCGTGACGCTCGCCAGCGGCGGCGACGACGGCAAGGTCAGGCTCTGGGATGCGGACACGTTGCTGGATATCGCTACACTACCTGTCTCAGGTTTCGGTGGCGTCGATTCCGTTGCATATGCGGCCGATGGCGCGACGCTGGCCAGCGGGGGCGGGAGCCTTATGCTCTGGGACACGCAGTCCAGGCAGGACATCGCTACACTACACCCTCAATCATCCTCCGCTTCGTCGGTCGCCTTCTCCCCGGACGGGAAGACCCTGGCGAGCGTCGGCTACGACGCACGGGTGACGCTATGGGACACGCGCTCCGGGCTGGAGGTCGCGAGGCTTCCCGGACATGGCGAAGACGTTACTGTCGTCGCGTTCGCGCGCGACGGCGCCACACTCATGGGCGGCAGCGACGGCGGGCGCGTGAGGTTCTGGGACACGTTCTCTCTGCAGAATATCGCCACGCTACGCCGACACGGGAGTGGCATCAACGGCCTCGCGCTATCACCTGACGGGGCCGCGCTGGTCGTCAGTGAGAGGCACGATTCCCCGAGGGTTTGGGACATGTCCTCTCGGGAGGTCATCGCCACTTTGGCAACCAGTGGATCGGTCAAAGCCGCAGCGTTCTCTCCTGATGGCGCGACTACTGCCGTCGCCATTTGGGGCGACGTGACTCTCTGGAGCACGAGCTCGTGGCAGACGGCCGGCACGCTAGATGGGCGTTCATCCAACATTCGGGCGCTCGCCTTCTCTCCCGACGGCACAACGCTCGCAGCCGGCTACGCCGACGGCACGGTGGTCCTATGGGACACGGGCACATGGCTAAGGGCAGCGACGCTACGCGGACATAGCCGGGACGTGACATCCGTCGCGTTCTCCCCAGACGGCGCCACGATCGCGACCGGCAGCTGGGACAAGACGGTAAGGGTGTGGGACGCCCACACATGGATTGAATTCGCGACGTTGCGTGGACATACTGGCGTCGTCTGGTCTGTTGCGTTCTCGCCGGACGGCGGGATACTCGCAAGCGGTGGCTCCGACCCCACGGTGAAGCTCTGGGCGTGGCAAGCCCGGCACGATATCGCTACTTTGGTAGGGCACACGAGCGCGGTGCGCTCCGTTGCGTTCTCCCCATCCGAGTCGATCCTGGCAAGCGGCAGCCTCGACGGCACGATAGTCTTGTGGGACACGTCGCCGCACGTGCCGTCGCCCGATTTCGCTCAGCGTAGCTCGTGGGTGTCGGATCCCACCGGCAACGGCGATGGAGCCGCAAGCCCGGGTGAGCGTGTGGCGCTGCGCGCGCGGATGAGGAACGAAGGCGAGCGAAATGCCGAGGACGTCCACGTTACGTTGACCGTTGCGGACCCCGACGTGACGGTGGTCAGCGCCGAGGCCACCCACACGGCGTGGCCGGTCGGGGAAGCGCGCAACAACCTCGGGTTCGTCTTGGACATCGCGCCAGATGCCTCGGCGCATGACGTTACCGTCGTCGTGGACGTCACGGCACGCGTCGGGGGGCCCTGGCAGTTCACGTACACGTTCCCGATCGTGCGGCCTGCCTACGAATTCACAAAGCGCACCACGTGGCTCTTCGACCCAACGCCGCGCGGCAACAAGGACGGCGTGGCGAACCCCGGAGAACGGATTCAGCCGCGCATACGCCTGCGCAACGACGGCCCAGGCGATGCCGAGAACGTGCGCGTTACCGTGGCGACGTCCGACTCGGACGTGATGGTAGCCAACGGCGAAGTTCTGCACGCCACCTGGCCGGAAGGCGTCGCGCGAAATAGCGACGGCCTCGTGCTCGACATCGCTCCCGACGCGACATCACACAGTGTGACGCTCGCGGTGGAGGTGACGTCGGACGGCGGGGGTCTGTGGCAGTTCGAGTTCGTGTTCCCCATCGTGGCGCCGTCTCCTGAGTTCACGAGGCGCAACGCCTGGCTCTACGAACCGACCGCGTCCACGAGGAACGGCCAGGCCGACGTCGGGGAGCGCGTGCACCCTCGCGTGCGACTGAGAAACGACGGGCCGGCAGACGCGGAGAACGTCACCGTAACCCTCACCACCGACGATCCTGACATCACGATCATCAACGGGAGCGTCTCGCACGCGGCGTGGTCCGCCGGCTCCGTCCTCAACAACAACGGCCTCACGCTCGACATCGCGTCGAATGCGACCTCGCACGAGGCGACCGTGACGGTCGAGGTAACGGCGGACAACGGCGGCCCGTGGGAGTTCACGTTCACACTGCCCATCGTGGCGCCGACGCTGACGTTCACGAAGCGCAGTGCCTGGGTATTCGAGCCGACCGCGACCACGCGAAACGGGCAGGCCGACGCCGGCGAGCGTGTCTACCCTCGCGTGCGGATGAAGAACGACGGCCCGGAAGACGCCGAGAACGTCACGGTGACGCTCAGCACCGACGACCCCGATGTGACGGTCGTCAACGGAACCGCGACGCACGCCACGTGGCCCGTGGGCGTGGCCCGCAACAACGGCGGTCTCGTGCTGGATATCTCACCCGACGCGACATCGCACGAGGCGGTGGTGACGGTCGACGTGACCGCGGACAGCGCCGGGCCGTGGCAGTTCACCTTCTCATTCCCGGTGGCTGCGGGGGCTCCGACGTTCGTCAAGCGCAATGCGTGGATCTACGACCCGACGCCGCGCGCGGACAAGGACGGAGTGGCGGAACCGGGAGAACGCGTGCGTCCACGCATCCGTCTGAGGAACGACGGCCCGGCGGACGCCGTCAACGTCCGCGCGACGCTCAGCATCACCGACGACGACGTCACGGTAGCGCGCGCCGAGGAGACCCATGCGACCTGGCCCGCCGGCGCCGCGCGGACGATCGTCGGATTCGTGCTCGACATCGCGAAGGGAGCGACGGCGCATGAGGTGACGGCGGTCGTGGACGTCACAATGGACGGCGCGGACGCGCAGCAGTTCTCGTTCACGTTCCCCATCGTGCCAGGGCCGCCGGAGTTCACGCTACGGAGTTCGTGGGTGTATGACCCGCTGCCCGGCGGGAACAGGAACGGCGTCGCCGACGCCGGTGAGAGCGTGCTGACCCGCGTGCGCCTGCTCAACTCGGGTCAGACGGAGGCCGAGAACGTCGTCGTCACGCTCAGCACGCAGGACGCGAACGTCACTGTCGCGGGAGCCACAGTCAGTCACGCGACCTGGCCCGCAGGCGTGGCGCGGAACAACAACGGACTTGGGGTGGAGATCGGCGCCGAGGCGGCGGGGTCCGTCTGGTTCACCGTCATTGTGACCGCAGAGAACGGCGGCCACTGGCAGTTCGAGTTCGACATCGCCGTCGAGGCGGCAGCCGCTCCTGTGGCCGTCACGGCGTTCCGGCCTGCGACGACCGCTCTTCTGCCGAACTATCCCAACCCGTTCAACCCGGAGACCTGGATTCCCTTCGACCTGTCGGAGGCCGGGGATGTGACCGTGCGCGTGTACGACATGCAGGGGCGCGAAGTGCGGCGCCTGGTTCTGGGCCGCCGCGATGCCGGGGCGTATCGTCGCAGAGCGGCCGCCGCATACTGGGACGGGCGCAACGAATCCGGCGAGCCCGTCGCGAGCGGCGTCTATGTGTACGAACTGAGGACACGGGAGTTCTCCGAGCGACGGCGGCTGGTGATTCGGAAGTAGCCGAGGGGCGTGGCGTGACCGCTCAGGCGCGCCACGACCACCCGTCATCGACTCACGCAGATGCGCGACGCGCGTCGCATCCAGGACGGATCGGCCCCCATGGCCAGATTCCCGGCGCACGCGTGACTTGACCCTCGGCTGGCCGCACGATTACGGTCCTCTACGGCGTCTCGAGGACACACGGAGGGCGCTATGCGTGCATACCACCACGGAATGGCGATCGGCCTGATCGCCCTCGCAGCGTGGCTCGGAGCGTGCGGCGGCGACTCGATCGACCTTCCCGCGTCGGATGACCTCGCGGACGACGCTGCGGCCCCGGACGAGGGCGATGGCGTTGGTGTCGATGCCGACGACGGCATCCGCGTGGAAAGGCCGGGCAGAATCGCCTTCGCCTCAGAGCGCGACGGGAACCGGGAGATCTACGTGATGGCCGTCAACGGCGACAACCAGCGCAACGTCACGAAGCATCCTGGCGACGATTACGCACCTGTGTGGTCGCCCGATGGCAAGAGCATTGCGTTCGTGTCTACTCGCGAGAGGATTCCACAGGTATTCGCCATGGACGCCGACGGCGCGCACCAGCGGAACATCACCAACAGTCGCCATTGGGCCTACGACCCGGCGTGGTCTCCCGACGGCAGGCAGATAGCACTCTCGACGACAACAGGCGGCACGCCGGGGATGCTCCACATCATGAAGTCCGATGGCGGCGCCCTGCGGAGCGTCAACAACAACGCGCGCGGCGGCCCGTGGCACGAGGAGGTGCATCCCGCGTGGTCTCCCGACGGCAAGACCATCGTGTATGCCGCAGACGGGCGCGGCGCCAATAACGTGCTATACGCGGTCGACGCCGACGGGGCAGACAGGCGGCAACTCACGGACCACCAGGGCGGCGACGGGGCGCCGGCCTGGTCCCCGGACGGCGAGACGATCGCCTTCCACAGGGGGATCGGCTTCGTACCGCAGGTGCATCTCATGGACCCGACGGGCGCGCGCCGACGCCAGCTCACGTTTCGGCCGGGGGCCAACGGCGCCCCCACGTGGTCGCCGGCTGGTGACGCCATCGCTTTCGCATCGACGCGAGACGGCGACGGCGATATCTACACGATGGACGTGGATGGCAGCAACCAGCGCCGCCTGACCACCGACCCAGCCAGGGACTCGCATCCCGCCTGGTCGCGGTGATGTGTCGAATGCCGCCTGCGCCTCGCCTGCGGAACCCGCAGTCGCGAGGAGTCGGCGCGGGGCCGCTGTGCTGGCTGTTCCCGAGGGACACCGTAGGCGTCATGCGTGGATACCGTTACAGGACGGCCATCGGGCTGATCGCGCTGGCCTTGCGCTGCAGCGCGTGCGGTGGCGACTCGGCTGACCTCCCCGCGTCCGACGATCTCGCGGACGGCGCCGCAGTCCCGATCGCGGGGGATGGCGCTGGCGAGGGCCTCGATGACGGCCTTCGCGCAGAAGGGCCGGGCATGATCGCCTTCGCCTCGGAGCGCGATGGGAACTGGGAAATCTACGTGATGGACCCCAACGGCGACAATCAGCGCAACGTCTCGCGCCATCCGGGCAACGACATCACCCCCGCGTGGTCGCCCGATGGCAAGAGCATCGCGTTCGTGTCGATTCGCGAGGACATTCGTGACATCTTCGTCATGGACGCCGACGGCGCGAACCAGAGGAACATCACCGACAGTCGCCGCTGGGAGAGCGATCCCGCGTGGTCGCCCGACGGCAGACACATAGCCTTCTCGACGACTGTGGACCGCGTGTCGGGGATCCACATCATGGACTCCGATGGAGCCAACCTGCGGAGCGTCAACAACAACGCGCCCGACGGCCCGTGGCAGGAGGCGAACCCCACCTGGTCGCCCGACGGCAAGACCATCGTCTACGAAGCAGACGCGGTCGAAGCCAACGCCGTGCTGTACGCGGTAGACGCGGACGGAGCCAACAGGCGCCAGCTCACCGACCCCCAGGCGGGCGACCTGGCCGCGGCCTGGTCCCCGGACGGCGAGGCGATCGCCTTCGTCCGGTGGGGTAATTGGCAGCAGATCCACCTGATGGACCCATCCGGCGCCAACGTACGGCCACTTACCGGCCAGCCCGCGACCAATGCTTCCCCCACTTGGTCGCCGGACGGCGAGACCATCGCCTTCATATCGACGCGAGACGGCAATGGCGAGATCTACACGATGGACG
>NYZG01000346.1 GCA_002687025.1 Candidatus Poribacteria bacterium | reverse complement strand
CTCGCTCGACGAGATTCGCGCCGTTCTCCGAGTGATCCCGCACCCTCCAAAGCCGGAATAGCGCGCCGTCAGACAGGCGCGTTCGACCGGCCCTCCGCCGACAGAGATCGGACACGCCGGCCGTCCTAGGCGCGCCCCTGCCGCCGCCCTCCGCCACCGATGGACGTTTACAGATGCGGCGCCCATGATTACAGTGTCGCGTACGCCGCGCGCGGCCCGGAGGCGATCGACTGTGTCCGCGTCTCTGTCCTCACCTATCGCTGACGAGACGTGGCCGGACACCCAAGAGGGCCCAAGAGGGGAATCTGTTGAGCGCATCACGGGGACACCCGCCGCCGGAGTCCGAAGGCGACGTCAACCTCTCGGAACACCGCCGCGCGTGGCTCGACGAGCAGATCGACCCGAGCACGCGGCGGATACTCGACGAAGACGAGCGATACTTCCTCCGGCAGTCGCTATCGACGCCCTGCATGAACGTCCTCGAGGCGTGCGACGGGATATATCTCCAGGACGCGCAAGGCCGTCGCTATATGGACTTCCACGGCAACAGCGTGCACCAGGTGGGCTTCGGGCATCCGCGGGTGGTCGAGGCGATCACGGAACAGATGCGCAAGCTCTCGTTCTGCACGCGCCGCTACACGAACGCCGTCGCGGTGGAGCTGGCCAAGAAGCTCGTGGACATCACGCCTGGCGACCTGAGCAAGGCGCTGTTCGCGCCGGGCGGCACATCGGCGGTGGGTCTGGCGCTGAAGCTTGCCCGCATGGCGACGGGCCGTCACAAGACGATCTCGATGTGGGATTCGTTCCACGGCGCGTCGCTCGACGCGATCAGCATCGGGGGAGCCGCGGGCTTCCGTCGGAACGCGGGGCCGCTGTTGCCGGGCGCCGAACATGTGCCATACCCGCATGCCGGGCATTGCCTCTTCGGCTGTGGCGGCGAGTGCAACACGCGGTGCGCGGACTACGTCGAGTTCATCCTGCGCAACGAGGGCGACATCGCCGCGGTCATCGCGGAGCCGACGCGCAGCGCCGCCATATTCCCGCCTGCCGACTACTGGCGGAAAGTGCGCGACGCGTGCGACCGCTACGGCGCGCTGCTCATCTTCGACGAGATACCCCACGCCCTCGGCCGCACGGGTCGCATGTTCGCCTACGAGCATGACGGCGTGGACCCGGACATCCTGGTGCTCGGCAAGGGCCTGGGCGGCGGCATATTCCCGTTCGCTGCGGTCCTCGCGCGCGGTGAGTTGGATGTCGCGCCCGACGCCGCGCTGGGGCACTATACGCACGAGAAGAACCCCGTCGCGTGCGCGGCGGCCCTCGCCACGCTCCAGGTCATCGAGGAGGAGGGTCTGCTCGAACGCTCCTCGACGCTGGGCGAGCACGCCCTGCAACGTCTGCGCGCGATGGCCGACCGTCACGGTGTCATCGGCGAGGCGCGCGGACGAGGTCTCCTCCTGGGCGTGGAGCTTATCGAGGCGGGGGACCCGTCGAAACCGGCGAACGATCTCGCCGATCGAGTCATGTACGCCGCCTTGACGAAGGGGCTCAGCTTCAAGGTGACGATGGGGAACGTCCTGTCACTTGCCCCGCCCCTGACGATCACGCAGGACGAATTGGATCGCGCGCTGGACATCGTCGACGAGTGCCTCCGCGAGGCCGCCGGATAGCGCCTGGAGATCGAGTGTAAGGGGCGGCGATCTCTTGCCGTCGGTCCGTCAGGCGACGCACACCGGTCGGGGGCCCGTCCGTCGCGAATCGGCTACCCACGATCTTGACCCTCTCCGCGTCTTGGACGTAAACTCCGACCGCCATGCCGTGACGGTTTGCCCGGCTGAGAGAGGCCCACGATGAAGATCGGAATCACGCAGATAATCCTCGGCTCGCAGACGCTTGACGAGACCCTGAAGCTCTGCGAAGCGGCCGGATACGAGGCCGTAGAACTCACCTTCCGCGAAGGCAAGGATCTGCACTCCGGTCTGAGCGACGCGGAGATAGAAGCCGTAGGCCGCAAGTGCGCCGACGCGGGCGTGGAGATCGCCAGCGTGATCGCCTCGGGCTCGGCGGGAGGGAATCTGCTCAGCGACGCCGAGGAGGACCAGAAAGCGGGCCGAGAACGCGTCACCCGCTCCGTTGAGATCGCGAACATCCTCGGTGTGAACGCTACGCTCCTGCATCCCGGCCATCTGGCCGTGGATGGCACGTACGACGCTGCGTGGGATCGCCTGCGCGACGCACTTGTCGAACTGGCGCCCGTCGCCGAGGCAAACAAGTGCGCCGTGGGCGTCGAGAACGTGTGGAACCGCTTCATGCTCAGCCCGCGCGAGGCGGCGCAGCTCGTGGACGAAGTCGGCAGCGACTGGGTGGGCGTGTACCTCGACACGGCGAACATGATGGCTTACGGCTATCCCGAACACTGGATTCGGGGTCTCGGCAGCCGCATCAAGAAGGTGCACTTCAAGGACTTCGCCCGACGCGACCACAAGTTCACCGACCTGATGGACGGCGACACGGACTGGCCGACGGTCGTCGCGGAGTTGCGCGCCATCGGCTACGACGACGCCGTGATTCACGAAGTCGGCGGCGACTTCGACGCGCAGGTCGAGACGGCGAAGCGCATGCGACAGATTGTGGCAATGTGAGTACCGACGCCTCGGGTCTCGACATCTCGGCGATCCGCGCGCAGTTCCCGATCGTCGAGCGTATCGCATACTTCAACACCGGCACTGCCGGCGTCTCGCCGCTCTCCGTGGCCGCGGCGACCTGGGCCGACATGCAGGCGTTCGAGCTGGACGGCGAGCATGGCTGGGGCGCCGGTTGTGAACGCATGGAGCGCGGACGCGAGGCGCTTGCGGCGCTGCTGTCCGCCCAGCGCGAGGAGATCGCCCTTACACGGAACGCGACGGACGGCGTGAACCTCGTCGTCGAGGGCGTTGGCTGGCGGGACGGCGACGAGGCGCTGCTGTCCGCCGAAGAGCATCCGTCCATGCTGTTCCCGTGGACGTACCTCACTCAGCGGCGCGACGCAAAGCTGAATCGCTTCGACCTCGGTATGACCCCCGAGGAGACGTTGGGCAATGTCCGGGCGGCACTGACGCCACGCACTCGGTTGCTTGCCACGAGCCACGTCAGTTCGGTGACCGGCAAGCGCGCGCCCGCGAAGGAGATCGCGGCCCTCTGCCGCGAGCGCGGCATTCTGACGCTGTTCGACGGGGCGCAGGCCGTGGGGCAGTTCCCCCTCGATCTGGGAGACATAGGGGGTGACTTCTACACGGGCAATTGCCACAAATGGCTTCTCGGGCCGAAGGGCACGGGCTTCCTCTACGTGCGTCGTGACAGCCTGGACGAGCTGACGCCCACGTTCGTCGGCGCCGGCACGGGACACTTCAGCGACGAGGGCGGGCTGGAGCCCCTCGACACCGCGTCACGTTTCGAATACGGCACGCGCGACTTCGGCAGGTACGGGGGCGTCGAGGCCGTCATCGAGTGGCACCACGGGCTCGGGATGGATCGCGAGTTCGTGCGCATGCGTCATCTCACGGACTATCTGCGCGATCGGCTGTGCGCATTGGACGGCATCACGGTGCACACGCCGCGGTCGTGGGAGGACTCGTCGGCGATGACGACGTTCTCCGTGCCGGGCGTCTCCGGCGTGGAGCTGTTCCATGAGTTGCGGGAGGACCACGCGGTTAAGCTGCGGATCGTCGGCGAGGTGGACGGCAACCGCATATCCACCGCCGTGTTCAACACCGAGGAAGAGATAGACAGGCTCATCAGCCTGCTACATCCGTACGCGAAGACGGCGAATTGACGCAGGGCCCCGGGGGGTTGGAGAGGATCGATGGCAAAGGAGATCGTACAGCCACGGATTCGCGGGTTTATCGCGACGAACGCGCACCCGGAAGGCTGCCGCGCGCGGGTGCTGTCGCAGATAGAGACCACACGTGAGCTTGGCGTCGGTGACCGGGGCGGAAACGCGCTCGTCGTGGGGGCGTCGACCGGGTATGGGTTGGCATCGCGGATCGTGGCCGCGTTCGGGCGTGGGGCCAAGACACTGGGATGCTTCTACGAGCGCCCGGCGACCGGCAGACGCACGGCGACGGCAGGATACTACAATGCCGTCGCGTTCCACGAAGCAGCAGAAGAGGCCGGCCTCGGGGCTTGGAGCCTGAACGGCGACGCCTTCTCCGACGAACTGAAGGCGCAGGTCGTCGCGACACTCCGCGAGCACATGGGCCCGGTGGACACACTCATCTACTCGTTGGCGTCGCCACGACGCACGCACCCGAAGACGGGACTGACACATCAGTCGACGCTGAAGCCGACCGGCGAGCCGTTCACGGGGAAGTCCATCAATCTGAACACCGGCGCGGTGGAGAGCGTTACTATCGAGTCGGCCTCGGGCGTCGAGGTGGCGGACACGATACAGGTGATGGGGGGCGAGGACTTCGCACTCTGGGTTTCGCTGCTCCTCGACGAGGGGCTGCTGGCCGAGGGAGCCGACGCGGTCGCGTACTCGTACATCGGCCCGAAAGTGACTCACGGAATCTATCGTAGTGGCACCATCGGCATGGCCAAGTTGCACCTCGAAGAGACAACGCCACATCTGGCGCAACGCATGGGGGAGGCCGTCGGCGGCCGGGCGTATGTGAGCGTGAACAAGGGCGTGATAACTCCCGCATCCGCCGCGATACCCGTTGTGCCGCTCTACATGAGTATGCTATATCCAGTCATGCGGGCGGCGGGGACGCACGAGGCGCCGATAGACCAGATGAACCGGCTGTTCCGCGAGCATCTTGACGGAACACCCGTGACAGACGACGCGGGGCGGATTCGCCTCGACGACCGGGAAATGGCGGCCGAGGTGCAGGCCGAGATCGCCCGCCGTTGGGCTGCGGTAGACACCGACAACTTGGCGCAATACGCGGACTTCCGCGGCTACCAGAGCGAGTTCAGGCAGCTGTTCGGGTTCGAGGTCGAGGGGTTGGACTACGGGGAACCGGTTGAAATCGAACGCGTGCTTCCGTCGTAGGCATAGAGTCGGCGGGACGCAAGCGTGAAGAGGATGTTTGGAGAGACCCATGAGCGGCGCCGGACAGAACCCGATCCTGGCAGCCATGCGCGAGCAGCACACGAAGCCGTTCGAGCATGTAATCCTGGATTGGGTGGACGCAAATGGTCTGGAGGACGTCGTATTCTATCCGCAAGACAACCCCACGATACTCATCACATGGTCCAGCCCTGATAGCGAGGACCGCTGGCTGTTCCGGGAAATCGATGTCGTGGTGCAGGCAGAGGACAGCTTCCGTTGCGCCGGCGGGGCCATCTATCACGACCCCGACTACTACCTCTCATGGTTTCCCGCCGCCTTCGTCTCCACCGACGAACTTCCCGCCGCTCTGGACGAGATGAAGACCGCGGTCGACGCCCTCGGCCTGGACGATCTCACCGACATGGAGTCGTTTGTGGCCGGGTACGTGTTCCGCCTCGAGATCTGATCGGACCCCCTGTCGCCGCCCCCGTGTTCTCCGAATAGCCCCGCCACATACCCCCGGATCGCGCTTCACGCCCACCCCGGCCGCGCGAGGCTGTCAGGCAGCCGGTCGCCGCGCCGCATGGATACGTCCGACTCGCAGGATAGGGCGGCACGCGCTGTACGCGCACGAACGCGACGCGGCGCCATCGCAGGCTGCAGAGGCACGGGCCGCTGTCCGGAGGTAGCGCGACGGCCCACCCTACGCGCGGAAGTGCACGCGGTCGCCATCGGCGACGAGATGGGACAGACCGACTTCCTGGCCCGGATGCTTGACGGAGTCGCCCCACACCAAGGCCGCCACTACGGAGGAGTCGTCCACGCCCTCCGCGCGCTCAGCGATGTCGCGTGCGGAGCTTCCCGCGCGCATGAGCAGCGGAGCGGCGCGCGCATCCGCGGCCGGTTCGTCCAGCACCGCGACGGCTCGCAGGCCGAGGGCTGACACGATGGTGGCTTGCAGGTCGTCGAAGTTCGCCTCGTCGAGGAAGTTCGTGCGGATCACCGCGTGGCCCGGAAAGGCGTCGCGGAGATCCGTCTCGGCCTTGCCGGCGCCCGGCAGGTCATCCTTGTTGACGACGAAAAGCGTGGGCATGAGCGTCTGCCCAGCCAGGCTGGCCGCCAATTCGTCCTCGCTGAACGCGGACCGCACCGTCACCCGCGCGTGCATCACTTCGGCCTCGGTCAGCATACGGCGGGCCACGGACGCGTCGGCCTTGTCGATCGGCTCTCCCGCGAACGAGATCCCTCCACGGCCTTGCGGCGTGAGCTCCGTGCCGATCGCGTGGGGCTGCAGGCGGACGCCGAACGCCGCGAGCTCGGCCATGATAAGGCGGGCCTGCGACGTCACGTCCTCACCGGCGTCGAGGACGACCACGGCGGCGTCGCCGGTCGAGACGAGATGCAGCAGACGTCTGCCGAAGCCCTCGCCGCCAACGGTGCCGGGCAGGATCGCGGGAGTGTCCAGGCACTGGATGTCGCCCCCGCCCAAGCGGAGCAGGCCTGCTACCGGCTCGCGCGTGGTCTGTGGGAAGTCGTTCACCTCCGTTGGCGCCTGCGCGAACGCGTTCACGATCGCGGATTTGCCGCAATTCGCCGCGCCGATGAAGCACACGCGCGCGATGCCACGGCGCTGGACGTGGAATTCGTCGCGTGAGCCGCGTGTCGAGCGCCCGGCGCCAGCCGCCTCCGACCTGCCGACGCGCTTCACCAGCCGGTCGCGCAGCGCCTGATAGCCTCGCCAACTCGCGGGAATCTCGTCGAGATAGCGGCGCATGATCGCGGCGGCCTCGGCGTGGTCCTTGCCGGTGATCTCGCTCTCGATCTTGCGCCACAGGTGGTTCGCGGGAAGATGCACGTATCGGTCCTTTACGGCAGGCCTGTTGTGGGCGAGGGCGCCTCATCCAGCGCGACAACACGACACGGGGAGCCGTCGCCGGAGGCGATCTTCAGTGGCAACGCGATGATGTATACGCGGTCGCTCGTAAGGGCGTCCAGGTTGCAGAGCCCCTCGACAATCACGATCTCCGCTGCCAGGAGCGTGCGGTGTACTTCGGTGACCTCGGCGAGGTCGTGCACGTCCGCGACCGACGGCGGCTCGACACCGACGAACACCACGCCACGGTCGACGAACCACCGCGCAAGTTCCGCGGAGACGCGTGGGAGTTCGTCCCGGTATTCGGCGCGGCCCTCACGGTCGCTCCATCCCGTCTTGAGCACGACGCGGTCGCCGGTCGCGACTCGGTCGGCGTAGGCGCCCAGGCTGTCGACTCCCAGCAGTTCGCGCGGCTCAACATCCGGGATGTCGACTATCCATGCGGGCCCGACGCACTTCGACAGTGACATGTCGTCTATTGTCCGAGCGCCGTCCAGGAAGTGGCGCGGGGCATCCATGTGGGTGCCGGCGTGGGAGTACAGGGACAGGTTGCGCGCGTTCCACCCTTGCTGGGAGATGGTCGTCGCCGTTTCCATTTCGACGCCGCGCATGCCGTCTCGGTAGGTAAGTGTTAGGTCGACGATGCGCGACATTTCGAGGCCTCTCCAACTTACCCGACCGACGGATGCACGTCCGCAGGATGCCGTGTACCTGTATAATCGTCGCGGCTGGCGCGCGCAATCCATCCGCGCGGAAGGCGGAGCTGCCATGGGAGCCGCACACTAGCCAGCGCACGTCTCGGACGACCATCGCGAAAAGGACCGTCTTGGATATAGGCAAGCGCGTACTCCTCCTGCACACGTATCCTCCCACGCCCTGCCTATACCCATTCGAGAAAGGGCTGCGGCGCCTCGGATTCGACGTTATGGCGGCCGGCCCAACCGCGGGCTACGGGGACCCCGAGCAGTTCGAGAGGCTGGAGCCGGAGTGCCGCTACGTCGAGGTGGACGGCGACGCGCACATCGACGCGCTCTTCGAGCAGACCGGTGGCGTACCGGACTGGGTGCTGTACCTCCAACCCGGCGTCGGCTTCCTGCCGCGTGGGTTGAGGGACTGCCCCGTCCCCACCGTCGGGTGGCTGACGGAGGAGTACAAGTTCGCCGACATCGACCAGCGCCTCTACTACTACTTCGATGTCGCCCCGACCTCCTTTCCGCACATAGCGCGCCTGTACCGTGCCCGAGGATACGACCACCGCGTATGCTGCAACTTCATCTTCTGCAACTGGCTCACCCCGGACGCGCAGCCCGACCCACGCACCGTGGATGTCGGCTTCATCGGCATGATCGATCCCGAACTCTCCCGCGAGCGGTGTCGGGAACTGGAAAGGCTGCTGCTTCTGCGGCGTGAGGGCGTGAACGTGGTCGCCCGCAGCGGCGTGTTCCTCATGGACATGCTGGACTTCTACGCCAACTCCAAGATCGTCTTCCAGCACTCGGGACAGGGGCCCAACAATCTCACCTTTCGCATCAGCGAGGCGATGACCGCCGGCGCCCTGGTGATTTCCGGCAGGCCGGAGGATGTCGGCGACCTCGTGGGCGAGCAGTTGGTCGAAGGCGAACACATCGTCTACTACGACTCCTGGCAGGAGGCCGAGGAACTCATCCGCCACTACACGGCGAACGAGTCGGAACGCGCCCGCATAGCCGACGCCGGTCGCCGTCTCATCCTCGAAGAGTTCCCGTGGCACAAGCAGATCGAATACTTCGTCGACACCTGCGTGCGGACCATCCCGGCGGACTTCCTACAGCGACGGCATGACCGCCTCGCGCGCTTCGGCGTCGACCGCCGCCGCGAAAGCGAGGACTACGCGCGATACTATCTTCTCGCCGGGGGACACGCGTCCGCCGCGCGGCGGAGTATCGAGGAGATCGACGGATGGCAGGACGATCCCAACCTACTATGTAGCCATGCCCTGACCGCCGCTGCGACCGGCGTCGGCGGCCGGTACGGCCGGGACCGAGACGCCGCCCTCGCGCTCCGGCCCGCACACGTTCTTGCCCATTTCAACGAGGCCGCGTTCGCTTTCCAAGGACGCGGAACCCTAACAGCGGCCGCGGTGGCCAACGCCATTCGCCGCGGCCTCGCCGCCTTGGATGCGGTCGATCTGGACGCCGTCGATCCGGGCGAACTCGACGGGCTCTACAACTGTCCGACGATGACCCGGTTCCGCCAAGAGCTCACCACCGTGTTCTTCGACACGATGGGCCAGGCCGCGCGACTAGGTCGGCTGTTGGAGCTGTATCGCTACGAGCTGTACCGGACCATGGGCATCCTCTATTGCGAGGACGAACAGTGGCGCAAAGCCATCGTCCCGTTGTCCCACGCCCTGCGGCTCATCCCAGACGACGGCTACACGGCGCGTTACCTGGCGCAGGCGTTCGAGAACACCGGGCGCCTGGCGGACGCGGAGACGCAGTATCGGCACGCCATCTCGGCCGAGGCGATGTTCTACGAGGCGCGGCTGAATCTCGCTAGCCTGCTGATCCGGCTGGGCCGCAAGGGCGAGGCGCTGGAACTTGCCGAGGAGACTGCGGCCATTGCCTCCCCGTGGCCGCTGGAGCTTGCGCAATGGCAATTCCACGTCGGCCGTCTGCACGATGAGGCTGGACGCGAAGGCGAGGCGAGGCAGGCGCTGCGAGAGTCTCTAGCCGCGCTTGACGGGATTGCCGACACGGAGAGGTCGGAACGGTCGGAGGAAGTGACGAAAGTGCGGGACGCCGTCTCCAGGCTTCGCGACGCCATGGACGCGCGCTAACGCGCCGGCCGCCCAAGATAGAGGTCCCGACCCTTCACTAGCGCGGCCATCTTCCCGTCCGCGACGCTGCGTTGCAGCATCCAGAACCCGCAATCCGGGTGGGCGTATCGCACTCTTCCCTGCCCCAGGACTCGGTCCGCGTTCTCGAGGCGCCGAGCCACCTCCTCGGGCGATTCGATCCCGTTGTCCTTGATGTCGATCACGCCGAGGCCGACGGCGATACCCTCGCGGAGATCGCGGAGGACGGACAGTTCGTCGTATCCGCGCCGCGCGAACTCCAGGACCAGGTGGCCCGCCTCCAGTCGATTCAGGAAGTCGAGAAGCGCGGCGTATTCTCCCTGCTGCACCGTCTGTCCGCCGTAGTTGCCGAAGCAGACGTGCACCGCGGTCTCTCCGGAAGCGCCGGAGAGCGCGTGGTTGATGGCATCCGCCGCCCACTCGG
>NYZG01000345.1 GCA_002687025.1 Candidatus Poribacteria bacterium | reverse complement strand
GCGCATCTCCTCGGGCGTCGTGCCGCGCTTGGCCGCGTTGCGCTCGTGGAAGTCGGTGATCGTGTAGCCGGGCAGGACCGCGTTCGCGCGGATGCCGTCCTTGCCGTGGGCGACCGCGAGACTGCGCGCGAGAGACGCCACGCCCGCCTTCGTCGCGTCGTACAGGGGCATGCCGGAGCGCCCCACCGTCGCGTTCGCCGACGAGATCATCACGATGCTGCCGGACTGCTGCTTGATCATCGCGGGGAGCGCCGCCTTGCAGCAGTACGCCACGCCACGCAGGTTCACGCTGACGATGATCTCCCAGTCCTCCTCGGTCGCGTCGAGGATGCTGCCGCCTACGCGCGCGCCCGCGTTCGCGACGAGCATGTCGATGCGGCCCCACGCGTCCAACGCGGCGGATGCCCAGGCGTGGCAGTCGCTCTCGTTGACGACGTTGCCCTCGACGTAGATCGCCTCGCCGCCGGCCTGCTCGACGAGCGCGCGGGTGACCTCGCCGTCGGGGACGGACATGTCGCCGATGACCACGCGCGCGCCCTCCTCGACGAAGCGAAGCACGCACGCCTTCCCGATGCCCGCGCCGCCGCCGGTTACGACCGCCACCTTGCCGTCCGATCTCATGTGCCTCTCCTCGCCGTGGGTCGCTCGCGCGCTGACGCCAATGTAATGGGAGGGGTGGGCGGGCGCAACGGTCAGAGCGTGGCCTCGTTCACGGCACGACCCGTAGACTCGCAGATGCGGTGGCGGCGCGCCGTCGCGCATAGCAGCAGTCGCGGCGGTTGTGCGAGGGCCTGTGGGGTCAGGCGCCGCCGGTGCCGTGCGCCGCTGCCAGTCTCTTGATGTGGGCGATGAGCGCCTGTGCCCGACCGACCCTGTCGGCCGCGCCTCTGCCGAGAGACCCAAAGTTGTCTAGGGCTGCGCGGGCGTAGAGGAGCGCCTCCGAGAAGCGACGGTGCTCCGCGAGCAGCATGGCGACGTTCTCGCGTGTCAGAGCCGCGCCGTACACGGAGCCCTGGGCCTCCTCGTAACGGATCGACTCGCGAAAGTCGTGGAGCGCCTGGTCCACGCGGCCCCGGCGGCGATGGACCAGGCCAAGCTGGTTGTGCGTCCTCGCACGATCCGCGACGGCCTCTGCGGGCAGCATGTCGAGCCCCTCGCGACACCTCTGCTGTGCGGCGTTCAGGTGTCTGAGGAGTGTGGCTTCCGACGCGTCCACGTTGCGCGCGTCGTTGAATCGCTGCAGCTCGACGCTCCCTAGCGCGCTATATGCCTGCCCACGGGTATGCCGGTCCCCCTTGGGTGCGTGGTCGAGGCTGATCGTGTACCAGCGCTCCGCTTCGTCGAGGTCCCGGATCGCGGCGGCTCCCAAGTATGCGCTACCCAGGCTGAGCGCGGTCTGGGCTGCATCAGGAAGCAATCCAAGCCACCGGTCGAGCCTGTACACCTCCCGGTACGAGCCAATACAGTTGGCCGAGTCCTGCTCCAGCTGGACGCGCGCCAAATCGAAGACGCTGATGCTGTAGCTGCGAACGACGTTTCGCTCGGCGTGAGTCAGCGTTGCCACGTCTCGCTCGAGCAGCGGCCGCGCGTGTTCGTGGGACCGTTCCACAACTAGCCGCTGCAGTCGCTCTGCGTTCCCCCAGTCCCGATCGTCTATCAGGATGCGGACGCGGTAGTCCGTGATCAACGCCTCATCGTCCTCGTGAACACTCGTGGGCCTGTCGGCAGCGCCGTCGGCGAGGTCAGCTGTGATCTCTTCGACAAGTCGGCGCCACTCGGTGCGCCGGCCCTTGAGATCGTACAGTGGTCGCAACCCCTGCATCGCGCTGGTGACACACGGCCACAACTCGTGCTTCCGTGCCAGCCGCCACACGTGTAGCAGGTTCTCTTCCTCCAAACGCATCCCGACGAGCGCGCTCCGGTTGCCTTTCACATAACTGGCACACAGGTGATCGCCGAACACCCCGACGGCCTCGACGTAGGATCGGACGGCACGCGACGCCTTCGCGTTGGCAGTGTCTGGATCGCCGTAGGCTATCAGGAATCGCTCGCGGAAGTACCACGGCAGCGCCGGATGCAACCGGTAGAAGACCGAATCCCCCCAATCGGCCGTCTGCGTGAGTAGCCCGATCTCCTCGGCCCGGCCGAGAAGCGCGACCCAATCCCGCTCCGAAATACCGGCCAATTCGGCGAGATATCCGTCACGGGCCGGATTGCCCATGGACACCAACACCTGCGTGTTCACGACGCCCTGGAACAGGTGCAGCAAAGACAGCCGCCGCTGTTCTTCCTCGGAGAACGCCTCCTCGAACCCGTACCGGAGGGATGCCGCCAGGGAGTGCTCGCGCCCTTCGGCTTCGTCTCCACCGATGTCCACCTCACCGGCCCGGAGGCGGCCCACGAACTCCGCGACATCATCCTCTGACTCGCGTCGCTCCGAGATCGCCAGGCCCGCCGAGACAGTAAGGGCCAGAGGGTTGCCGTCGGAGAACTTCAGCAGCGGCAACCACGGCTCGATGTTCTGGATTGGCACGCCCCGCTTCGATGCGACCTGACGCAGCAATGTCGCCCGGTCGCGCATAGGCATACGGGGGATCCCGACGCGTCGTGGCAGGTCACGAAGCCAGGCGCGCTCTGAGCGGCGCGACGTGAGGATGAACTTCGTCCCCGCAGCGGAGGCCTCTCGCAGGAAGGACCGGAGAGCCCCCTGTTCGTCTGAGGTCCACGCGGATTCTGTCCCGCGCGGGAACCCCGTCACCGGCTCCACATTGTCCCACACCCACAGGACGGGCGTTTGCCGCAGCAACAGTAGCGCCCGGTCCCGCCTCTCTCTCTCCCCGGTTACGGTCTCCCACGGCACGCCGTCCGCCGAGCTCGACCCTAGCACCGCCCCCAGCTTGTCGAGGACGCGCTCCAGAGGCATGTGATGCTCGAACGACGTGAAGAGAACGGCGCCGGCGACGCCGCGCGTCTTCGCGTACCAGCGCGCGAATTCGGCCACGGCGGTCGTCTTGCCCTTCCCCGCATCGCCGTGGAGCAGGACGACTTTCTGCTCGTCGAACGCGCGGTCCAGCGCGAGGATCGTCGCGTCCCGCCCTACGAAGTCGAGGTCCGGCTCGTCGGGAAAGGCCTCGTCGATGAACCCCCCCGCAGAGGGGCTCTCGTGCTCCCCTGCCGGCGCGTTCGCGGGCCTCAACGCGAGTGGCGTCTGCTCGTAGACCACCGGCACGGACCAGTCCTGCAACGGTCGCTTCTGGTCGAGGGCTTCCCGTAGCGGATCGTCACGCAGGCCCTTCCTTCCCTGGCTTACGGCCGCTCCCAGCGTGCTTCCGTCGAGCAAGTGGTTGTAGAGGTCTTCGACGAACTCCACGGCGGTCTCGACGAACACGCTGTGGCGCATCGCCACGACGCCCGACACGCCGAGGCGCAACACCTGCTGCGCAGACGACGAGAACGCATACGGCTGATCCTGCGAGACGATCCCCTCGGCGTCTTCCGCCTTCGGCTCGGTGGCGTCGGACCTCGCGGAGCCGTCGGATCGATCCGAGCGGCAGGCGTTCAGGATGAGAATCGGCACGCCGGTGTCGTGCAGCAGCGCGCCGAGTTCGTTCCCGTCGACCATACGTGGGATCGCGTCGATTCCGGCGTTCTCGAAGACGAGGTAGCCCCTGTTCCCGCGTTGCGCCTTGTGGGGGTACAGCATGCTGAACTCGACCCCTGGATCGAAGCGGCGGGCATCCTCCGTCCCTGCCGCGTCCGCGAGGCGGCGGTTCACCTCGTCACGTTCCATCGCCTCCCAGCGCTCGAAGAGGTCGTGCAGATCGGTGTGCGTGCCGTGTCCGTCGAAGTGGACGATGTGGTACGGCTCGCCGTCCGCGTCGGCGGCGCGAAGCCTGTCCGACAGAGCCTTGTACGTGGGCGGGCGTAGCGCGTCCAGGCGCACGTTCCCTGTCGCGTCTACCTTTCGCAGGAGCCGCACCGCCACTGAACGGTACGGCACGTCCGCCGTGCCGCCCGGCCGACACGTAACCAGGAGGATGCGCACCTGGCCGTCGGCGTCGAGAAGAATGCGGGGCTCGCCGGCGGCCTCCGCGGCCGTCCCTGCAGAGCGGACGAATGACCCGACACGCAGCGAAAGGGGCTGGTCTCGGTCGGGATGGCGCATGAGTTCCCACGGCACGCGTCCGCCTGTCTCGGGCTCGGATATCTCGATACGCGCGCCGTGCAGGCGGCCCCTGAGCGTCTTCCATATGTCCTCGGCCTCGGCGCTGCCCGCGAAGACGGCTCGGAACAGGTCGGAGCCTATCTCCCGCATCCAGTCCTCGACGACGCGCGCCTGCTCCGGCGCGGGTTCGTAGGGATGGCCGAGGTACTCTTCCAGGTACCACGCCATGTCCTTCTCGTCCTGCTCGCCCATGGCGAAGTCGAACGGGACGGTCGCGGTCTCGCTGGCGCCGTCCTTCTCGATCAGCGTGAGGACGAGCGATGCGTTGTCGCCGTGCTGGATACGAAGAGTCGGCCCGGCGGACCGATCCGGAACGTGCAGATCCTCGGCCGGCAGTTTACCGGTTCGGATCGACGCGCCGCACAGATCTGCGGCGAAGTCGCGAAGCCTACCAAAGATCGCGCGAGCCGCGGCATCCGCGACATCGTGCTCCACGTCGTCGAACGCGCGTCGGAGACGGGTCTGGAATATGGCGTATGTCTCTTCGATCTTGTCGGCCTGCGCGGCGGGGACGAGCCGGTACGCCTCGAGGATGTCTGCTACAAGCCCGCCGGACTGTTTCAGCAGCACTTCAAGGCGGGGATCGTCGGATAGCGGGCCGTCGTCAAGGGCGGCCGTCGCCTCGCGCACCGTCGTGGCAAGCGCGGCGACCCCGTCGACGTCTCGCGCCACGTCCTCCAGGGAGCCCCAGCCGGTGACCTTGGGCCCCAAGGCCCTCGCCAGGCGGATGAGAGCGGTCGCGGCTAGGCTGCCGAGGATGGACTCGACAATCGGCATGCCCGGGCCTCCACACGCAGTGCATCGGTAGGTACGTTCCTGTTTGTGAAGTGTATGTCCGCGCCACCCTCCTCGGCAACGTGGCGCCGCCAGGCGCTTGGGCGTGCTTCGGGGACGGGGACCCCATCTCCATCTGCCCCTGCGAGGGGCAGACGTTCGCCTGCGTCGAGCAGGGACGAAGGCCGCTGCATGCGAGGTGTGTGGAACGGCGTCTCGCCGACACGCAGCCGTTGTGTGACGCTCGCGCCAGCCCTATGCTCATCACGTCACACGGGGGAGTGGAGATGCGCGTTGAGTTGGGCGGGAAGGTCGCGGTCGTCACGGGTGGCGCGCGGGGCATCGGCCGGGCGATCGCCGAGGCACTCTCCGCGAACGGCGCGCGCGTGTTCATCGTGGACATCGACGCGGACGAGGCAGCGCGCACGGCGGCGAAGATCACGTCCTCGACCGGAGAGTGCGTCGCGCTGACGGGCGACGTGTCCTCCCTCGAAGACATGGCAGAAGTCGCCGAGACGGTCGGGCCGGCCGACATCCTCGTGAATAACGCCGGCATCAACACGCGTGGCGATCGCGTGCCGATACACGAATACTCCGTGGACGACTGGCGTCGGATCACGCAGGTCGATCTCGACGGTGTGTTCATCACGAGTCGCGCGATCATCCCGGGAATGTTGGAGCGTGGTGGCGGGCGCATCGTGAACATCAGTTCGGTGGCCGGGATCGTGCCGTTGCGTTTGCAGAGCGCGTTCGTGGCGGCGAAGGCGGGGGTCGTGAACCTCACGAAGTCGATGGCGCTGGAACTCGGGGCGCAGGGCATACTGGTGAACGCCGTCGCGCCGGGGTCCACCCTCACCGACGGGACGAAGGCGCTCTTCTACGGCGAGGACGGAGCGTATACGGAGAACGCCGAGTCGCTGCTGTCGCACATACCGCTCGGGCGGCCGGGGACCGTGGAGGAGATCGCGCACGCGGTTCTGTTCCTCGTCGCGCCGGAATCGAGCTACGTCAACGGGGCGATCGTCACGGTGGACGGGGGATGGACGGCGGGCTACACGCGAGACTGGTGAGCGCCGACTAGGAGACAGACATGGAGAAGATCACGACCTTCAAGGGCTATCAGGGCGAGCCGCCCGTGGCGAAGCCGGACACGCCGCCGTCGGCGAACATCGTCACGGCTCAGGACGGCGTGCCGGTGCGCTATCCCGGATGCGACGGCATCGGCGTGCGGATCGTGCACCCCGCGAACCCGAAGGCGCCGGCGGAGAACCTGGGCCTCGTCATGTTCTATCTGCCGCCTCACGTCGTGCTGGAGCCGGGCAGCCATCACACGGAGGAGTGCTACGTGATCGTGCGCGGGTCAGGCACGATGACGCTCAACGGCGAGAAGCGCGACGTGCGCGCGGGGATGTTCGTGCACTTGCCGCCGTGGTGCGAGCACGGCATCGAGAACACGGGCGATGAGACGCTCGAAGTGCTCATCTGCACCGCGCCGCCGAACCCGTGATATCCCGCCGGATGCCGATCCATATGAAGGCGGCCGTCGTCGCGATGATCGCCTGCGGCCTTGTCGTCGCGTGCGGCGACCCGGCGGCGCGTCACTACAACCGCGGCGTCATCTACCACAAGGTTGGGCGTGTCGATCTCGCCGTGGAGGAGTGGAGGGCGGCGTTGGACGTACGCCCGGAGCTGGCCGAAGCGCGGCACAGTCTCGGTGCTGCGTACGCGGCAGAGGGCAAGATCGAGGAGGCCGCCGCGACGTACGAAGCGGCGGTGCGCGTCGACCCGTCGGACGCTGTCGCGCGGTACGAACTGGGCGCGGCGTACGAAGA
Source organism: Candidatus Poribacteria bacterium (assembly GCA_002687025.1). GTDB lineage: Bacteria > Poribacteria > WGA-4E. The sequence goes on along the minus strand of NYZG01000345.1, from coordinate 605 downwards.
CCTCGGGCGAACCGACGAGGCCGTCGCCGAGTGGACCCGCGCCGCGAAGGACGACCCGACGCTCGCCGGCGCGCACTACGCGTTGGCGCGCGTATACGCGGAACGAGGGCGGCACGACGACGCCCTGCAGTCCTACCGACATGCCGTCGCCGCGAATCCGTCGCTCGCCGAGTACGCGCGCACGGATGCACGCCTCGACGCCATTCGCGACCTGATGGCGCTCCAGGACGCCGACAAGGGACCGTAGCCCGTGAACATACGCGACCTGCTTGCCGATCACGCCGACGCGATCGCGCAGACGGCGGAGGTGCTGCGCATCGGGTTCCTTCACCTGCCGGACTGCTGGGCCGACCCGGAAGAGGCCCTCGAGGAAGTGCGCGAATCGCTCGCCGAGGACCGCATCAGCCGCATCGCCGTCGAGGACGGCGTCGTTGTCGGATGGGTCGGCGGGATCAGCCAATACGACGGTCACGTCTGGGAGTTGCATCCGCTTGTCGTGCACCCGGAATGGCGCGGACGGGGCATCGGCCGCGCGCTGGTAGCGGACCTGGAGGAGCAGGCGCGGGCGCGGGGAGGCATGACCATCTACCTCGGCTCGGACGATC
>NYZG01000344.1 GCA_002687025.1 Candidatus Poribacteria bacterium | reverse complement strand
GGGCGCGCGCACTATAGCCGACAACATGCTGGCGCGGTTCCCTCGCGCCGGCGAGGCTATCGACGGCGACCGACGGGTGACGGCCGCAGAGGCCGAGGTCGCCAGATTGCGGCCCGCCGCGGCCGAGGACTTGTCGCGTGTGAAGGATGCCGTGAACGTCCTCGCCCGCAACAGGCAGGTGAGAACCACAGACGAGACGGTCGGCGAGTGGTTACGTGAGAACGCCTCCGCGACCCACGCTGAGTGGGACGGCTGGTTGGAAGAGAACGCAGGCGGCAAGCACCTCTTCGTCGCGTACCGGGCGGAGCACTACGTAGGTCGCCAGCACCTGTTCGACATGGCGCTTGAGGTGGTACGGGCGTATCACCATCTCAACGCCGACTATGCGGGCAGCGTCGGTGTCGAGGTGCGCCACCTCGACAGCGGCGACAGATCGCTGGCGGTGGCGGCCTCGTGGGACTTGGGCGACGGGTTCCACCGCCGATTCTCGCCTGGCGGCGCCGCCCCGGCTCCGTGCTCGCCCGTGACGGGCTTCGTCATCGGACCGGCGGGCGAGGTCTTCGCGAACCAGGCGGGCGCGCTGCTCGTGAGCGACGTAGGCGGCACGAACTGGCGTCGCGACGATGGGCCCACGGCGCGCATCGAAGCGTTGTTCGCCGCAGGCGGAGGCGTGTACGGCCGGGGGTACGGCGCGAGGGCACTCGTCGCCAGGGGGCCGTCTGGGGCCTGGGGAGCGGCTGCGGCGCCACCGGATCACGCTCTGGTCGCGTCGGCGTTCCTTGGCGAACTGTCGACACCGGACATCGATCCCCGCATCGGACAGGGCAACGAGGCCGACGGCCGGCGGGACATCACCGACATCACGACGCGCGGCGAGGACGTGTACGGCGTGTCCGACGGCGCCGTCACACTGCGTGACGCCGTCTACCCGATTCCGGCATGGCGCGTCGTCGTGACGCCCAACAGCGTGAACTTTCCAGGCGCCGAAGCGGCCTTCCGCGCTCGATACACGGAGACCGTCATCGGACACGATTGGCTGTTGGCAAACGGTGGGATTCGTGAGGCGACGCTCGCGACAATGCAGCCGCCGCCGGAGCTTGACTGGCAACATGTCCGCGCCGACTCGGGCGGGTGGGTGGACCTCCAGGATCAGCTACAGCCAGCTGCCCCGAACGGCCTGACGACTGCGTACATGGTCTGCTATGTAGACGCGCCGGACGCACGACGAGTCGCGCTCAACACGATGCGCACGGGGGCCCTGGGCGTATGGGTGAACGGCCGACGCATTCCAGATGCGTGGGATGTTGGCGATGAATACCACGACAACACGATCTCGATCCCGCTGCGCGCCGGTCGCAACGCGCTGATGATCAAGCTGGGTCGGCTTGGTAACCGCTGGGGTGTGCAGGCGCGGCTGCTTCCCGAGGGCGCGGAAGGGGTGCGCGTCGCGGCCGAGTTGCGCGATCTCGGCAAGCCGCTTGCTCCGGTCACGGGTGATGTGTGGGTCCATGTGAACCACATGCTGACAAGTCGCAATGTCCATGCGTTGCATGTGGGCGGCGACCGGCTGTACGCCGCGACGCACGGCGACGTATGGGTGTTCTCAGCCGGCGAGTTGCGGTGGACGCGGCTGGCCCGCGGCGTGGTGGATGGCCCGAACGTCGCCTATGCGCTGACGACCCACGACGGCGCAGTGTATTCGGCGCGCAAGGGTGGCATCTACCGCCTCGACCCCGACACGCACGTATGGGAGGCGCGCAGCGCAGGCCTGGACGACCGCCACGTGCGGGCCATCGCGTCGGCCGGCGGCGTCCTGCTGGCCGGCACGCATCAGGGGCACATCTACCTGTCGGCCGACGACGGACGGAACTGGGAGCGCGTGCACGGCGCGGCGCCGTCGCTGCGGCTGTAACCGGCTGTCCTCAGGTGTGCGACGCTCCGTATACTGGATCGATGCCCGTCGGTCACCCGTTCGAGGAGCGCCAACATGCACGCTACGCTCGCCCTCCGCCAGCTCGCCAGTCTGGCGACGTTGGCGCTATCGGTCGCCTGTCTGATGCCGCGCATGGGATCCGCCCAATCGCGCCTGAGCGACGCCACGCCGCCGTTTGAGCCCGTCAGGGTCGTGCGCCCGTTCCCGCCCATCGTCGATGCGCCGTACATCGCGGGGCGCGATGTCGACGACGAGGTGACGGCAAAGGAGCTGGTGATAGGCGTCGTCGTGAACGGCGCGGCCCGCGCCTATCCCATCAACATGCTCACCGGCCCGAGCCGCGAGATCATCAACGACCACCTGGGAGGCGTGGCGATCGCGGCGACATGGTGACACCTCTGCCACAACGGCGTCGTGTACGCCAGGAAGGTCGGGGAGCGGGAGCTGACGCTGACGGTGTCCGGCATGCTGTGGAACCGCAGCCTCGTGATGATGGATGCCGAGACGGAGTCGCTGTGGAGCCACCTGCTGGGTCGCGCAATGCGGGGGCCGCTGCTGGCGACGGAGCTGGCGATCGTGCCCGGCGAGATGATGACATGGGAGGGATGGCTCGACGCACACCCCGACACGACCGTGCTGAGCATGTCCAGGACGGCCGACAACTACGGGTTGGACTTCTACCGTGACCCTGAGCGCTTCGTCTACGCCTGGATGCTCGGGGGCCGCGCGTTCTCGACGACGGTGCGGTCGCTTCTGGAGTCGCCGACTCTCAACCTCGATCTCGCGGGAACGCCCGTCGTCGTGACGTTCAACCCGGAGAGTTCAGGCGCCGCGATCTTCTCGCGCGTGGTCGGTGAGGCGGAACACGTGTTCCTCGCCACCGGCCCGGATCGAATGCGGGACGCCGAGACCGGCACGACCTGGAGCAGCGTCACGGGCGTTGCCGTCTCGGGCGAACTTGAAGGTTCAGCCCTGACGCACATGCCGGGGCTGATGTCGTACCGTGCCGCGTGGCAGCTGTTCCACCCGGACGGCCGCGTTCTGCTGCCAGGTGACGACGTGCGTGAGGGTGGCGGCTAGGCCGGTTCTCAGGAACGCGCAGCGTTGAGGAACGCCGCGAGCTTGTAGGCGTCTTTCTTGCCCGCCGCCGACTCGACCCCAGAACCCACGTCCACGGCGTACGGGTGCGCGATCGCGATCGCCGACGCTACGTTGTCCGGGGTAAGGCCGCCTGCGACCATCACCGGCGTGGTCAGCGTGTGGGCGGCCTCAGACGCAATCGCCCAGTCGTACATGGGGCCGCCGCGTGCGCGGTCGAGCAGGAAGGCGGCCACGCCATCGTAGTCGGCCGCCGGACGTAGGTCATCTACTGATGCGATCGTCAGCACCTTGATGACGGGGAGGCCCGCTTCCTGAACGCGCGCGCAGTCGTCGGGTGACTCGCCGCCGTGCAACTGCGCGAAGCCGAGCCCGGCCTCGGCGCATGTGTCGATGACCTGGGACGAAGAGGCGTCGAGGAAGACGCCGACGGTCTGCTGGAACGCGGGCAGCGTGCGAGCGATTCTGGCCGCCGCGTCGGTAGTGATGCAGCGTGGGCTGCGTCTCGCGAAGATGAAGCCGAGCATGTCCGCGCCTAGGCGCGCCGACGTGGCCGCGTCCTCGACGTTCGTTATGCCGCATATCTTGACACGCGTAGCCATGCCGCCGCTCCGATTGGGCCGCGCGTCGGATGCGCGTGCCCCATTATAGCGCGAGCCGCGGACCCCGTCAGCGCCCAAGGGGCGCCCTGTTGCTCAGGCGGCCGGCGTCTGGTAGACATGGACGCCGCCACCCGTCGCCGTTCGCCACGCCTGGAGCCCGACGCACGCAATGCACAAGCCAGCGCACGTCTTCGCGGCTGTGCGATTCCGGGCTTACGCGTTGGGCGTGCTGCTCGTCGTGGCGAATAACTTCTGGCTGATGGCTTCGGCTACGTGGGCATCCGGGTATCCGACGACCGTCTCACTGTTCCACCACGTCATATTCATCCTGTTCGTCGTCATCGGCATGAGCGCTCTGGGGCGAGCGCTGCCGGGCTACCGACGCGCCCTCCTGAACCGGGCCGAGCAGGTCGTGCTGTACACGATGCTCTGCGTCGCCAGCGGCATCGGCGGCCTCGACTTGATGCAGGTGCTGGGGACGTTCACCAACGGGCTGCGCCACCTGGCGACCCCCGAGAACGACTGGGACGCGCTGTTCTTCCGCTACGTCCCTGACTGGCTGGTCGTTGGCGACGTCGGCTCGATCAAGGCGCTGGCCGACGGCGGGTCGTCGCTATACACGTGGCCGCATGTGCGGGCGCTTCTGCCTTCGGCGTTGGTATGGTCGGGGTTCATCCTGGTGCTGTCGGTCGTGATGCTCTGCCTGACGCTGCTCGTGAGGGAGCAGTGGACCGAGACGGAGAAGCTGTCGTACCCGATCATCCAATTGCCGTTGCACATGACGACGCGCTCATCGGCGCTCTTCACCAATCGGGCGATGTGGCTGGGGTTCGCGCTGGCGGGGATGGCGAACCTGCTGAACGGCCTGAACTTCCTGTATCCCGCCGTGCCCGGCGTGGGCGGGAAGCTCTACGACCTGGCCCCGCTTGCTCCCAATCCGCCGTGGAACGCGATCGGATGGACGCCGCTTTCTCTGTGGCCTTACGCCGTCGGTCTGGCGTTCTTCATGCCCCTGGACATGTCGTTCTCCGCCTGGTTCCTCTACCTGTTCTGGAAGCTGGAGATGATCGCCGGGCGCGCGATAGGACTGCAGCGCCTGCCGAACTTCCCGTACATCGAGGCCCAGGCGGCCGGCGCATATGCGGGTCTGTGTGTCCTGGCGCTGTGGACTACGCGGCGGCATCTGCGGGCCGTGCTACGTGGCGATCCCCGCATCGACTATCGAACGCCACGTGTGGCGCTCATCGGAGGGGCGGCGGGCGTGGCCGCGCTGCTCTGGTTCTGCATGGCGCTCAAGATGACGCCATGGGTGGCGGCGTTGTTCACCCTCGGCTATTTCGTGCTGTCGCTCGGGATAACGCGGATGCGCGCGGAGCTCGGGTCGCCGGTCCACGACCTGCATCGCGCCGGGCCGCACCTGATGATCGTAGACGTGTTCGGCACGCGTGCGCTGTCGACCGCGGACATGACCGCGCTCTCGTTCCATCAGGGCTACAACCGCGCGTACCGCGGTCACCCGATGCCGCACCAGCTCGAGGGGTTCAAGCTCGGGGAGCAGAGCAGGACCCGCCCTCGCGCGCTGGTACTGGCTGTGCTGCTCGCCTCCGCGCTGGCGCCGCTGGTGTCGTTCTGGGCCCTCGCCCATTACTCGTTCCGGCACGGCATCCCCAACGTGGGGAAGGTACCTGAGTCCTTCGGTCGCCTCGCCGGGTGGATCGCCGCGCAGACCGCCCCCAGCGCGGGCTCCTCACTCGCCGTGGCCTACGGCGCGGCCATCACGCTGTTGCTGGCCGCGTTGCGCGCGCGCTACGTCTGGTTCCCTCTCCACCCGGCTGGGTACGCGGTCACGAGCGGGTGGTCGATAAACCTGTTCTGGTGCTCGATCTTCGTCAGTTGGGCGGCCAAGTTGGCGATCCTCCGCTTCGGCGGCCTCCCACTCCTTCGGCGCGCGCAACCGTTCTTCCTCGGCGTCATCTTGGGCGATTTCGTCGTCGGCTCGCTGTGGATGCTGCGGGGCGCCGTCCTGGAGGCGCCGACGTATCGCTTCCTCTTCTAATGTGGTGTGCGGCGCCACTCACCCGCCGCCCTGCCGCACATAGCTCCCTACTCTCTAGGCACGCCGCTACGGTGAGTCCCCACGCCTGGTTACGTGTCCCTCACTGCTCGCCCTCTTCTCCTGTGTCCCACTTCGTATTCTCTGTGTTGCCGTGGTGGCACCGCGGCCCACAAGGTTTCAGAAGCGGCCGTCCTCACGGGAGCGGCGCCGTCGGCCCGCGCCGCGGCGTGCCCGCCCACGACCGCCACCGCATGCCGCCGTGTCCGATAATCGTTTCGCGGTTATCGTCCCTGCCGCAAGGGCGGCAGCAGCCGGGCCACGCGACTGGCCTTCCGATAATGTTGATTATGTCATAACCGAGGGCGGCGAAGCGGCCGGCACAGAATCCCAGGCACAAGATGTAGGCGCCCGACGAAAGCCTTATGACAAGCGGCTGCCG
>NYZG01000343.1 GCA_002687025.1 Candidatus Poribacteria bacterium | reverse complement strand
CTGGCCATAGTCGTCCGGCAGGGCGTGGACGATCACGCCGCGGCCGAGTATGGGGTGCAACTCGCCGCCGATGGATATCCCGTGGAAGACGGCATCCAGCATCCCGTGGCCGTCCGCGTCCGCCTCGATATTCCCCAGATCACCCGCGTGGCGCCTGTCCGCGTCCGGTTGTCCGTGGTGTCCGACGTCCGCGGGATCGTAATGCCCACCGGCGCTCTTGCCGTCGGGCGAGCTGCAGTCGCCGAACTGGTGGATGTGGAAGCCATGCTTCGCGTTCGGCTGCAGCCCGTGTAGGTGCGCCGAAACCTGCACGTCCCCGTCGCCTTGGTCGGTGAACGTCACCGTGCCGGACGCGGTGTTGCCTTCGGTCGGGTGAATCACCGCGATGGCATTCTTGACCGATGCCAGCCCCGTCTCGTGGTGCTCGCTACGCACAGTGCGCGGAGCCAGCGTGGCAAAACCGATCGCCAGCAACGCGACTCCGGGCAGCAGCATCCGTGACGGTCGGAACATGTGTGATCCTTTCTCGTCTAGCCTACCTTTCGGCCCTGGGATGGGCCGCCTCCGACGTCTATGGTCGCACAGAACATGGCGCGTTGTAGGGCGACCTCTGTCACTATGAGGGTAGTCCATCGTCTATGGTTCAGGTTGGCGCTGCCGCGTGGTGGCGCGACCTTACCCCCGAGCGTGCGCGTCCTGTATAACGGTGGATGCTTGGGCGTCCACGCCAACCCCGACCCAAGGCGACCGTATGCGCCGCCCGTCAGTCAACGCAAAGCTCAGCCGCCACGCGACGGCGCGTCCGCGAATCCGCGCGGCCGTGATGCCTCTCGGCGCGCTCCTCGTGGTCGCCAACACCTACTGGATCGGGATGGAGAGCGAGGTAGCGTACTCGCTCTTCACGCTGGTCAATCCGTTCCTGAACGCCATCTTCACGCTGCTGATGCTGATCGTCGCCAACGCCCTCCTGACGCGGTACCGACCGACATGGGCGCTGAACGCGGGGGAGATGCTGGTCATCTACGTCATGGTCACGGCCGTGTCGACCATATCGGGCGCGACGATGATGACGAGTCTCCTCGGCACGCTGGCGCATCCGTTCTGGTACGCCGACGCCGAGAACGAGTGGCGATCGCTCTTCTGGCCGCACATACCGGATTGGTTCACCGTCTCGGACCAGTCGGCGTTGCGCGGGTACTTCGAGGGCGAGAGCACGCTGTACACGCCGGCGCATCTGCGCGCGTGGGCGCTGCCGGTGCTCGTGTGGTCCGGCGTGACGGTCTGCCTTTACGTATCGCTGCTGTGCTTGACAGCGCTGGTCCGCAGGCAGTGGATCGAACGCGAGAAACTGACATACCCCGTAACCGCGCTGCCGTTGGCGATGACCACGAGCCCCACGTTCTTCAACACGAAGCTGATGTGGCTGGGGTTTGGAATAGCCGCGGGGATCCGCGCCCTCGCGACCGCGCACGACTTCATCCCTTCCCTACCCAGTGTCCCGTTCGGCCTGCGCCTCGACGCGTACCTGACCGAGAAGCCGTGGAACGCGATGGGCTTCCTTTGGATGTCGTACAACCCGGCCATCGTGGGTCTCACGTACTTCATCCCGTTGGGCTTGTCGTTCTCGTGCTGGTTCTTCTTCTGGCTGACGCGGTGGGAGCGCGTGGTCGCAAGCCTGTTCGGGTGGCGCGAGCTGTACCTGGACGAGAGGGCCACGGGCGCTTGGCTTGGCATCGGCGCGCTGGCCGTGTGGATGTCGCGGCGGCATCTCATCGCCGTGGCCAGGCACATAGCCAACGGGCCCAAGCTGGAGGAGACCGACGAGGCCCTGCCGTTCCGGGTGACGGTGGGTATCCTCGTCGCGTCGGTCGTCGGCATGGTGGTGTTCTGCTCGCTGGCCGGAATGGCGCTGTGGGCGGTGGCGGGGTTCTTCGCGATATTCTACGCGTTGGCGATCGCGCTAGCCCGCGTCCGAGCCGAACTCGGGCCGCCGTACCACGAACTCATCCGAATCAACCCGCGTGAGTTCATGGTCGACACGTTCGGCTCACGGCTGCTCCGCGCGCCGAATCTCATGGGCATGACGTTTCTCTATGGCTACAACCGCTGCAATCGGGCGCACCCGATGCCCGCGCAGATCGAAGCGTTCAAGATGGCCGAGAGGTCCAAAACGAGCCCGCGACGCGTCTTCCAGGCCATTGTGTTGGCGACGATCGTCGGCGCGGTCGCCACATTCTGGGCGTACCTCGACATTACCTACCGCTACGGCGTCAACGGCACGCTCAACGGCTGGATACGTCACTCCGGTTGGGAGAGCTTCCGACCTCTCCAGGGGTGGATTCAGAACCCCCAGGGCCCCGACGGCGTTAGGACGACGTTCATGTGGCTCGGATTCGCGTTCGTGTCCGCGCTGTACGTGCTCCGCGCGCGGTTCGTGTGGTGGCCGTTGCATCCGTCGGGGTACGTGCTGTCCGGCGCGGCGTGGGGCGGGATGATCTACTTCTGGTTCCCGGTGATGGTGAGTTGGCTCATCAAGTGGCTGCTCATCAAGCAGCGCGGCCTCGGCGCGTATCGGAAGGGCATCCCCTTCTTCCTCGGGCTCATCCTGGGCGAGTACCTGCTCCGGGCCGGAATCAGCCTGACGAGCCTGATCTTCCATATCGACATGCCGTCGAAGGTGGGCGGCATCACGGGCTGGTGACGCCGCGAGTCTCACGCCGACGCCTCGAGTATCGCCGGCATCAGCACGCGGAACTGCTCCGGCAAATGCCCGAAGTACACCGCCGTGATGATGTTCCCATCGCGAACGCACGGCTCATCGACGAAGACGCCGCCCGCGTTCGTGACGTCGTCGGACATGTCGCGCGGGCAGGTGATGCGTCGCCCGCCGACCACGCCAGCGGAGACGAGTATCCACTGCGCGTGACAGATGGCCGCCACGATGCGGCCGTCCTCCACGGCCTCGCCGACGAGCTCCAACGTCGGCTGATGCGCGCGCAACTCCAGCGGCGCGAATATCCCGCCCGGTAGATAGACGACTTCCGGCCCCCACGCGGCCGCCTGCTCGACGGTATGCGTCACCTCGGCGGGAAGCCCGTCCTTGCCGTGTCGCCCCTCGCCATGGACGGTTCGGACGTGTGGCCCGGCGACCATGACGTCTGCGCCCTCTTCCAGGAAGCGATAGTACGGGAACCAGAACTCGTGGTCGTGGTATCCGTCACTGATGAGGATGGCGATCTTGCGGCCTTGCAGGCGCATGTGCGTGCTCCGGCGGATGGGTCGCGACGGCTCGTCGCATGCGGACGGCGCCAGCCTAACATGCGCCACCCCCGGCCCGGTAGCGAAGGCGCGCGGTTTGACACGTTCGGAGGCGCGCTCTTACAACGTGCATGGAGGCACTGGCCCGCCCGGGCCGCTTGGGAGGCAGACTTATGAGCACGAATATCCACCATGACACGCCCGATTCTCTCTTCACGTTGACGGAACCGGAGGGCGCGCCAGACACCGACGATCTCGTATATCACGCGCTATGCGCCGCCTCGGATTTCGAGGAGGGCGAGGGGAAACCGTTCCACATCGACGGCACGCACCTCGCCGTGTTCCGCGAGGAGGGCAAGTTCCATGCGGTCGACAATCGTTGCCCACACATGGGCTACCCGATGTCCGAGGGCAGCGTGCGCGACGGCGTCCTCATCTGCCATTGGCACCACTGGGAGTTCGACCTGAAGACCGGCGGCTGCTTCCTGGCCTTTGGCGACGACCTCAAGGCGTTTCCAACCGAGCTGCGCGACGATGGCATCGTCTACGTCGGGCTCGCCGCGGGCGAGAAGAAGGCCGCCCGTCTACGCGTGATCGGCCGCGGACAACGCCAGCTCGTGCAAGGCCTGAAGGACCGCAGCCCCTTCCTCATTGCGAAGGCCGTCGCCGCGTTGCGGGATGCCGAAGCTCCCGCTCGCCAAATCATCCATCAGGGCCTCTACTACGGCGCAAACAAGACGAACGAGGGGTGGTCCTCCGGCGTCGCCGTCCTGGCGATCGCGGCGAACATGTGGGAGGACGTCGATCCCGCGGACCACAACCTGTTTCTCGTCCACGGCCTGACGCAGACCGCGCGAAGGACGACCGGCGCATCACGCCGCCCACGGACGGCGTTCCCCCGAACCGATGACGAGCATAGTCCTGACCAGTTGGAGCGCTGGTTCCGCTACTTCGTCGAGAAGCGCGACACCGGCGCCGCGGAGCGCGTGCTGCTGACGATGCACGATCGCGATTACTCGAAGTCCGACATCGCGCGGCTCATCTTCACGACCGCGACCGACTACTACTTCACCGGCTCCGGTCACGCGCTGGACTTCGCCAACAAGACGTTCGAGGCGCTCGATTACGTCGAGTGGCAGGGCGCCGAGGAGATCCTGCGACCCATCGTCGTCGACCTCGTCGGCCGCACGCGGCACGAGGAGACATCGCGCTGGGCCGACACCGTGCCGGTGCTCGAAGGCATCTTCGCGGACCTCGACGGCATCTGGGAAGCCAACCGCGCCAACGACGCGGAGCTCGACATCCCCGCCTTCGCGCAGACGTTCCTCATGGACGACTACGCGGAGCTGTGCGCCGAGGTCGAGCAGAAGCTCCGCGCGGGCGTGAAGCCGACGGACATCTGCCGCGCGATGGCATACGCGGGCGCGATCCGCACCGCGCGGTTCCACCTCAAGAACGAGGGCGACTGGCACGATGTCGCGAACATCTACTCCTACGCGCACGCGCTCTATCGCGCGTTCCACTACGCCGACTGCAAGGAGCTGCTGCGCGGCCTCTTCCACGGCGCGGTCTACATGACCATGCTGCGCTGGCTCAACATGCCGTCCGCGCGAATCCCTCGGCCTGGTCAGCGGCTTGAGCAAGAGTTCGAGTCGCCGACGGCAATGCTGGAGCAGCTTCAGGAGTTCGCGGACTTTCAGAAGGTGTTCGAGGCGGAACAGCTCGTGAGCCAGTACCTGGAAGAGGGCCACGACGTCACGGCGCTCAAGCGCACACTGGCCCACATCACGCTCCGGGAGGACGCGGAGCTGCACATGTTCCAGATGCTGGAAGTCGCCTACCGTCACTTCGACCTCACCGACGACCCCGAGGAGCAGCGGATGCACATGCTCGCCGCGACTCGGTACATCACCGCGCAGAAGGTGATGAAGAACATCCTTTGGTCCACCGAGAACGCGGAACGCCTGCAGCGGGGCGACCTGCTGAGCGACCGCGAAGACGACAACTAGCTGGATCCTCGACGAACACAGCACGGCGACATTGCCGAGGCACGTAGTTCCTGATAGCCTCGCCCCGGTCGTACAATGGCCGTGGCAGAACGCGACGCGGCCACAGAGACCCATTTTTCCCACGCTTACGAGGAGGATTGCACGTGAAGTGGACCAAGAGGCTGATGTACGTCATCGCCGGCGGCGTCGGGGTGCTGGCGTTACAGATGGCATTCCATCTGGCGAATCCGTCGGCATATGCCGAGGAGCACCCCACGGAACACCCCACCGCATCCACACACGGCCAGAGCCACATCGTCGTGGCCCCCTTCGCCGAGGACAAGGCGGAGGAGTGGCAGGCATTCGTGCGCGAATGGGCAGGAGACGCGGAAGGCGTCATCGGCTTCAACAAGCGTCACGGACTGACGCGTCAGGCCGGATGGCTGGCGCACACGCCGGCGGGCCCCGTGGCGGTGATACTGCATGAAGGACCGGGTTCCGCGACGCTCATGCAGACGATGGCCGAGTCCAAAGACGAATACGACGTGGCCATGGTGGCGAGGCTGTCCGAGCTCCACGGCATGGACTTCAGCGCTCCGCCTCCCGGGCCGGCGCCGGAGTTGCAGTTCGACACCAGCCAGGCGGGATCGTGGGCTGCTGGCGGCGAGGAGCACGCGGAAGAGCACCCGACAGAGCACCCCGAATAGACTCGGAACGTCTCAGAGCCGTCGGCCCACGGCCGGCGGCTCTTCGCTCCTGCCTTCCCGCCATCGCGCGTCCCGGCCCTCGACACCCGCGCCCCCGCCACATAACATGTCGTGACCTCCACTCGACCGCCCCTCCGGGAGCACGACCATGCCTCGTCCGACTTGCGATCGCGTCTCCGGCGCGGACCACCACGTGCAGGGAACGCTCGGCCGCTATCTGAGCGCCGTCACCGACCAGTGGCTCGCCGTCGCTCCCGACGCGAACCCCGGCATGCTCGAGATACTCCGTGACCGCGACCGCCGGCCGTATCGCGACATGGTCCCGTGGGCCGGAGAGTTCGCCGGCAAATACCTGACTGCTGCCGTGCAGGCGCTTAGGCTCACGAACGACCCGAAGCTGCGTGGCGTCGTCGAGACATTCGTGACGGAGCTGGCGTCGCTTCAGGACGGCTCCGGCTACCTCGGGCCGTGGCCGAGGGGACACCACCTCACCGGCACGGCGCCAAACAACGACGGTGGTATCGCGACGTGGGACGCCTGGGGGCACTACCACATCATGCTCGGGCTGCTCCTGTGGCATGAGGACACCGGATCCACGGACGCGCTGGAGTGCGCCCGTGGGATCGGCGACCTGCTCGTAGAGACGTTCCTCGGCGATGTCGGGCAGCGGCTCGTGGACACGGGCTCTACGGAGATGAACCTGGCGCCCGTTCACAGCCTGTGCCTCCTGCATACTCGTACGGGTGACTCTCGTTACCTGGAACTGGCCCTACAAATCGTCGACGAGTTCGCCGCCACGAACGCGGACGGCGCGCCTCTAGCGGGCGATTACCTCCACACCGGCGTGGACGGCGTCGAATTCTTCGAAACCCCGAAGCCGCGATGGGAGAGTCTCCACCCGATCATGGGGCTCGTCGAGCTCTACTACATCACCGGCGACGCGCGATACCGGGACGCGTTCGAGAGTCACTGGTGGAGCATCGTCAAGCTCGACCGGCACAACAACGGCGGCTTCTCCTCGGGCGAGCAGGCGCAGGGAAACCCATACCACCCCGGCGCCATCGAGACGTGCTGCACCGTCGCGTGGATCGCGATGAGTGTCGAGATGTTGCGCCTCACGGGCAATGCCATCGTCGCCGACGAGTTGGAGCTGTCCACGATCAACTCCATCGTCGGGCTGCACTCGGCCAGCGGCCGGTGGGCGACGTACAACACCCCCATGAACGGCGTGCGCCGCGCGAGCGCGCACGACATCGTCTTCCAGTCGCGGGAGGGCACGCCGGAGCTGAACTGCTGCAGCGTCAACGCCGCCCGCGGGCTCGGCATGGTCAGCGACTGGGCCATCATGCGCGACGGCGGCGACGGCCTTCTGCTGAACTGGTACGGCCCATGCGTCCTGCGCGCCGATGTCGGTGATGGATGCGTCGTCACGTTGGAGCAGCGCACGGACTACCCTCGCTCGGGAGGCGTGACCATCCACGTAACGACGTCTGGGCCGGCGGAATTCGACCTACGCTTACGCATCCCGCATTGGTCCGAGCGGACGTCCGTGACGGTGAACGGCGACCCGGTTCAGGGCGTGTCGCGAGGCGAATACTGCGCCGTCTCCCGCACGTGGCGCAGCGGAGATGTCGTCGAGTTGGCGCTGGACATGTCGCTGCACTTCTGGGCGGGCGAGCGGGAGTGCGAGGGGCTCACGTCGGTCTACCGTGGGCCCGTGCTTCTCACCTACGACCGCCGCCTAAACGATATGGACCCGGACGACATCCCGACGTTGGACGCGTCGGACATGGCCGGGCGCACATGCGACTGGGCGGGTCGACGGCGGCCGGAAGTCCTCGTCGAGTTCACGGCCGCCGACGGGCGCGCGGTGCGTCTCTGCGACTTCGGCAGCGCCGGAGAGGGCGGCTCGCCGTACCGCTCCTGGCTGGAGATCGATGGCGTGACGCCCGTCGAGTTCACGCGGGATTCGCCACTGCGAACGACGCGCGTGGGATAGTCTGGCGTCGTTGCGGGCACAGTTCGCCTGGGCGCAGGTCAGGGGGCCGCGCTCGGATCAGCGACTTGCCAGCAGCAGGTCGCCCACGCTTCCCGTCAGCATGTCGGTCCACATCAGCCCGAGCGTAGCGGCAACGGCGAGGATGATGATCCCGTATACGGTCATGCTGACGACGAGAACCGATCGGCTACCTTCGCGCGATGGCGAAGTGTCCTGAAGGCCGTGAGGCCGTGTAGCGTTGTCCATATCCGCGTTCCCTGTCCGATTGGCCGTCATAGCGACGGCCAGTAGCAAGAGGCCGAAGTCCTGGCGGTGGTGGGCGACGGCCCGGCTTGGGCGCCGTCGGCATCGGGTTTGGGATGGCGATCCGCTGAGGCATGGCGTGGACCGAGACTTTGCCGGCCCAGATGGCTGCGCCGTGCGCCAATGGCGGAGCCACGCTTTCAAGGCAGCGACGCAACGCGCATGCAGCGGCTACCTACCTGTCTGACACTTCCGTGACACGTGTGTGTCTGGCGATGCGCCCGCGAGTTGACGCATCTGCCTTCCGTCTGTAGTTCTGAGGGATAGCACCCCGGGCGCCGGCGCGCAAGTTACTCCATGCAGATAGCGGCCGGTTCCATGCGGACCAAGACCGTGTGAGACTTACGATGACGCACCACAGGAAGGGATCGCGGCTCGCCGCCGGGAGGGGCGTGATCCCGATGTCTACCGTCATCAACAGGCCAGGCGAATGCTGACGTTCGACCCCATCGTAGACGAGGCGTTGTGCGTGGCGTACGTCGCGCAGACGCACGCACGCTGGCACGACGGCGTAGCGCGACCGGAGTGGGCCGACTGCTGGGAGGCCGCGCACGGCGGCCTGACAGCGGACGAGCGCCGCGCCGCCGAGACCTTGCGCGACAGCATACGTGGGTTGGGCGACGGCTGTCGCGCCATCAGCCACGCCGCGTGGCGCCCGCACGAGCTTGCGCATGAATACCGCGAGGCGTTCGCGGTCCTGAAGTCGAGGGCAGCGGCGACCGTGGACGCGGCCCGGGAGGGGATGAACGCGTGGCGCCACGCTCTCGGAGCGAACCGGCCGCCATGGTTCGCCGCGATGTGCGAGCGTCTCGACGCGTTCTTCGGCATCGACGAGGACGTCTCGGTCCGCGTCTATCTCCTGCCAGGGCCGCCACGGAGCAACTGCGGGAACGGCGACATGTTCGTCGAGCGCGGGGCGACGACGCTGTCGTGCTCTGGGATGCCACCGGACGACGAGGGTCTGTTCCTCATTCTGTTGCACGAGACGGCGCACTCCGCGCATCAGCCGCGCGTCCTATCGCCGTTGGTCGCTCAGCGAATGAACGCCGCCACCCGAGCCGACTTGAACGCCGCGTTCGACGAGAGCCCCATCAGCGTCATGGGTGGCGACTTGAGCAGCGTCATCGGCGAATACGTCATACACTCGCTCATCCCGTTCGGCGCTCTACGCGAGGCGTGTGGCCTGGAATCGCGCGACGAGCACTGGCGTCTGTTGTCGGAGAGGGCGGCGTCAGCGCTGCCCGACCCCGACGCGGACCACGACGCCCGGTATACTGCGTGGGTGATGTGGGGCGCCGCGCGCCTGCTGCCGATGGCGACGGAGTACGTGCGCGACGAGCGGCCGATGGACGCGGATTTCGTCGACGCCGCCCTCGACGCCTTCGCGGACATCCACCGGGAATGGCGCTCGTCGCGACGTTGAGACGCGGTCCTCGGTCGAGTACATTCGGAGCGCTCGCCACACGCCAACCCATGCCGCGGACAGAGCCATGCCCACCTACGCGCAGCGCGCCCTCGACCTGTTTCCCGCCGGCTCGAACGGCGAGTATCGCATCCCCGCCGACCTGCTCCCGGTCATCGAGCGCGGAAGCGGCGCGTACGTATGGGACACCGACGGTCGCAAGCATCTAGACATGACGATGGCGTGGGGCGCCGCCCTCGTCGGGCACGGGCGCCCGCGCGTGCTCGAGGCGGCGGCGCGCCAGGCGCAGCAGGGGGCGAACTTCGCCGCGATCACGCGCGTCCTCGTCGAGTTGGCGGAGCGCATCCGCGACGTGAGCCCGTGCATCGAGAAGATCCGGTTCGTCGCGTCCGGCACCGAGGCGACGATGTTGTGCCTGCGCGTGGCGCGGGCGGCGACGGGCCGGCCGAAGGTGATGAAGTACGAAGGCGCCTATCACGGTCAGCACGAAGTCGGCGTCACCAGTCTCGTGGGAGATCGACTCCCCGACTTCCCGGAACCCGACGACGCGGGGGTCGGCGGAGATTGGGTCAACCGCGACGTCCTCGTGGCGCCGTACAACGACATTGAGACGACGCGCAGGATCGTCTCAGAGCACGGAGATACGCTCGCGGCGGTGATCGTCGAGCCGTTTCATCGGTGTCTGTCTCCGGCGCCCGGCTTTCTGGAGGGGCTTCGCGAGATCACGGCCCGACACGGCGTGGTCCTCGTGTTCGACGAAGTCGTGACGGGCTTCCGATTCGCGCCGGGCGGGGCGCAGGAGTATTACGGCGTGACGCCCGACCTGGTCGCCTACGGCAAGGCGCTGGGTGGCGGCTTTCCAATAGGCGCATACGGAGGCTGCGCCGACGTCATGGAGGCAGTCTCGGAACATCGCCTGCCCGGGCCCAACTACGCGTGGTCGGCATCGACCGGAGGCGGGAACCCAGTTACGGCGGCCGCGGCGAACGCGACGCTCGACGTCCTGAACGAGGACGGCGTCTACGAGCGGCTGCACGCGCACGGTCGGCGTCTGCGCGAGAGCATGCGTGGCGTGCTCGACGACGCGGGAGAGGCGGCGCAGGTGCTCGGCGACGGGCCGCTGGCTCAGGTAGCGTTCACCGACGCGCCGGTCACCGACCATCGGTCGTGGAAGGCGTCCGACGGGGCGAGGGGACGCGCGGTCATGTTGGCGCTACTGCGTGACGGCGTGTTTCTCAACCCGATGGGGACGAAGCTGTACCTGTCCATCGCGCACGAAGTGGCGGAGATCGACGCGTTCGCCGATCACTTCGCCACAGCTCTGAGGCGCACGGCCGCAGCCGGGGCCGAGGAAGGCTAGGCACGCGCCCCCGTCAGGTAAGACAACCGCGTCGCTTCACGCCGACAAGCGCGCGTGGATTGCCCGCGCCGCCATGAGTCCGCATCCGGCGGCGAAGATCACCGTGCCGCCGGTACCCGCCACGGCGTCGCCACCGGCGTATACGCCGGCCATGCTGGTTTCCAGCGTCTCGTCGTCCACGATGATGCGGCCCGTGCGGTCCAGATCGTAAGCTGACAGGTCGAGGAGCGGGTTGGGGTCCTGGCCGATGGCGACGATCGCGACCTCGGCCGGGGCCTCGCGGGGATGCTCGGTGACCGCAACGGGCCGCCGACGCCCGTCCTCGTCGGGTTCGCCGAGGGTGTTGTCGTAGTACCCGACTCCAACGAGCTGCCCGTCTTCGCCCATCAGTTCGTACGGCGTCACGAGGTACTGGAACTGAACGCCCTCGCGCTGTGCGGCGACGTGCTCTTCCAGCCGGGAAGGGATCTCCGCCTCGGATCTTCGGTACATCACGGTGACGCTGTCCGCTCCGAGGCGCAACGCGCAGCGCGCCGAATCCATCGCCACATTGCCGCCGCCGAACACGGCCACGCGTTTCCCGATGACGTCCGGGACTGGCGTGGTGTACTCCGGGAAGCGGTACGCCTTCATGAAGTTCACCCGGACGAGGAACTCATTGGCGGTGTAGACGCCCGTGAGGTTCTCGCCGGGGACGCCGAGGAACTTAGCCGTCCCGGCGCCGGTGGCCACGAACGCGGCGTCGAAGCCGTGACGCTGCATATGCTCACGCGCGTCCGCGATCGGTCGGTTCACCTCGATGGTGACGCCGAGGGACATGATCCGCGCGATCTCGTACTCGACGATCTCGTTCGGCAGACGGAACTCGGGAATCCCGTAGACGAGGACGCCGCCCGGTTCGTGCAGCGTCTCGTACATGACGACTTCATGGCCCTCGATGACTAGTTCCGCGGCCGCGACCAAACCCGCCGGCCCCGTCCCGATGACCATGACGCGCTTCCCGGTCGGGTCGCCGACGGGGTGTTCGTGGAACCACGGGTACGCCTCCATACGGTCGCGATTGGCGCGTATCCAGCGCGCGATGAACGCCTCGACGGAGCCGACCTCAACCTGCTGGCCCTTGCGGGCCCGGATGCATCCGGCCAACGGGTCCTCGCACTGGCGCTCCTGAGGGCACACCAGCCCCGTGATCTCGGGAATCGGGTTGTGATCGCTCAGCGCCTCGTACGCCTGGAAGATGGCCTGGTCCACCGCCTCCAGTTGCGCCGGCTCGCACGACTCCGGGTCGGTCTCCGCTCGGCGAACAACGCCTTCGAGCAGGTCCCGCGGGTTGACGCCGTCGTCCACGCCATCCGGCCATAGCCGTTCTATCAGCGCGTCCGGCTTCAGCGGCTGCGTGAATAGCTGTACGAGGATACCAAGGGGACAGCCTTGCGTGCAGAAGCGGACGCGTCCCTCGGCGATCTTGCACACGCACCGATCGCAAGCCTCGATCGCGTCCTCGAACTTCATGTATCCGGCGGCGTGCCTGAACTGGCTCTCCATCGCGTCCGAGAGCTCCGCGGCCGTCGCGTCCTCCGCGAGGCCGAACCGTCGCGCCGTCGCGGCTAGGAATTCCGCATCGGCGCCCGACGTCTCGGTCTTGGATGCCTGTGCGAGGCTCTCCTGCCATCGGTACTGCGAGCCGCGCGTTCGGACCTCTTCCCAGTCCAACTGATGCGCGTCGAACACGGGCCCGTCGGTGCAGGTGTATGCGGGGCGTTCGCCGTCCGGGGAGCGTAGGGTCACCTTGCACCCGCCGCACATGCCGCTACCGTCGACCATGACGGAGTTCAGCGACGCGTACGTGGGTATGCCCATGCCGCGGGTGACCTCCGTCGCGGCTGCCATCATGGGGTCCGGTCCCGACAAGTAGATCTTCGCGACCTGATCCGCAGGGTACAGGTTGCGGAAGTGCGGCATGTGTGGGGCCGTGTCATCGCGACCGTGCGCGACCACCTGTTCGAGCACGTTCGTGACGCGCAAGGCGCGGCTTTCCGGGCCGGCCATCTCGGCTCCGACAAACGCCGCGCCCGGGCCCTCGTACGAGCCGTCGTCGGTCGTGACATAGCACGCGTCCGAGACCTTGCGCATGGCGTCGAGGAGGATGAGCAGCGGCGCCGTGCGAGAGCCCATCAGGCTGACGACCCGATACCCCGCAGCATCGAGCGCCTTTGCCTTCGCGTGCGCCGGCACTACGCCGATGCCCCCACCGACGACGATCGCGATGTCTCGGCGAGGGTCGGGAGGGGACAGGTCGATGCCTCGTCCGAGCGGAAACGTGACGTCCTCCAACGCGCCTCCTGCGGGCACTACCGCCAGCGCGCGCGTAGTAGCTCCAACGACCTGGTACACAAGCGTGAGGATGCCGTCGTCGGGATCGTAGTCGGCCACGGTAAGTGGGATACGTTCGCCCCGAGCGTCGACGCGCAGCATCACGAACTGGCCGGCGTGATACTCCTCGCCCCACTCGCGGCCCACGTCCAGGCGCATTCTATGGATCACGGTCGCGCGGTCGGGATCGGGGTCGCGCGCGATTGGCGCGTTCTCGACGACGACGATTTTCGTACCGCGTAGGGAGTCCCGGCTCGGCTGCATCGCACGTCCCTTCTATGCGGCGCGGGCCTTCGCCGTGGCGCTCCTCGGTGTCGGCCGGCCTCGCGGAGGCCGCCTCCAGTCCCTGGATACCGGGCCGCCCTGCGCGCCCAAGCCACGCGAGGCCCGGTACATGTATAGCCGGACACCGCGTTGGCGAACAGCCGTCGCGGGTGGTTAGGCGGATGCGACGCCCGGTTCAGCGTCCGACCACCCGTCCACGGCCGGGCGCACGTCGACACCGATCTGGTACGCCACGGCGACGCGGTTCATTGCATTGAACAGTTCGGTCGCGGCGACGACTTCGGCAAGTCCCTGCGCGCTCAGCCCCTGCTTTTGTAGAGCCGCGGAATGGGAGTTGACGCAGTACTCGCACCCGTTCGTGATCGACACGGCGACGGCGATGATCTCCTTGGTCCGCCGGTCGAGCGCTCCGTCGGCCATGATCGTCTTGACGCGTCGCCAGCAGCTTTCCAGGTGCTCCGGGTCGATTGCGAGCGATCGCCAGATGTTCGGGACGAAGTCGATGCCTTTCGTCGCCTTGATGTCGTCGAACACCTCGCGGGCTCTGCCGGTAGCTTCTGCGTCCTCGATGAGTGGGATGGTGGCCATGTACGCCTCCTAATATGCGGTGCGGGATGCGGCAATGGTACCGTCCTGTTT
>NYZG01000342.1 GCA_002687025.1 Candidatus Poribacteria bacterium | reverse complement strand
GCATCGGCCGTCTCAATGGCCAGATCCGTGCCGGACGCGCCCATCGCGATACCCACGGTCGCGGCCGCCAGCGCTGGGGCGTCGTTGATGCCATCCCCTACCATCGCGGCGGAACCGTGCCTGGCGACCATCTCCCGTACGAGGCGCACCTTGTCCTCGGGCAGGAGGCCCGCGTGTATAGACTGGACTCCGGCCGCCGTCGCGACGCGCTCAGCCGACGCAGCGCTGTCTCCCGTCAACATCGCGGCGTGGCCAACGCCTGCGCGCGGGAGCTCCGCGACGGCGTCACGCGCCTCGGGTCGAACGGTGTCACCGAGACGAATATAGCCGACCAGTTCGCCGTTGACAGCCACAAATGCGATGGTCTCGCCAAGGGCCTCGGCCGCGTGTATGGCCTCAATGCTATCGTCGTGCGGTATGGCGAGCGCCTCGAGTAGTCGGGTCGAGCCGACGGCCACCGTGCCATCGGGCCGCGTGACCGTGGCTCCCCGGCCCGGGTACGCAGCGAACACGCCCTCGCGGCCGGCGATCTCCAGCCCGCGTCGTTCCGCTTCGGCGACGATCGCGCGCGCCAAGATGTGCTCGGAACGGACCTCGACCGCTGCCGCCATACCGAGCAGATCATCCTCCGTGCCGGCCGACGCGACGACAGCCGTAACGCGCGGCGCGCCGGCCGTCAGCGTGCCAGTCTTGTCGAACGCGACCGCGCGGACGGTGCCAAGAGCCTCCAGTTGCGCTCCGCCTTTGACAAGGACGCCCATGCGCGCCAGCAGGGCCATCGCGGACGCGGTCGCGACGGGCGTCGCGAGCACGAACGCACACGGGCAGCCAGCGACGAGCAGCACGAGCGCCCGGTAGACCCACGGCCTGGCGGGCTGGCCGAGCAGCAGGGCGGGCACTACCGCCGTTAGCGCGGCCAGGACGAGCATCGCGGGCGTGTAGTATGCCGCGAACCTGTCGACGACGCGCTGTGTTGGCGCCCGTGACCGCTGGGCGTCGCGTACGTGGGCCAGCACACGCGCGACGACGGTGGCGTCGGCCTCCTCGGTGACGGTGTAGTCGAGGGACCCAGAGCCGTTCAAGGATCCGGCGTACACGCTGTCGCCCTTCTCCTTGACGAGTAGCTTCGACTCGCCGGATATCGGGACCTCGTTCACCTCGGACATTCCGCCGACGACCGTGCCGTCCAGCGCGATGCGCTCGCCCGGCCGGGCCATCGCGGTGTCGCCCACACGCGCCTCGGCGACCGGCACGTCCACCGGGCGGCCGTCACGCATGAGGGTCACGACGTCTGGGATGAGGGCTAGCAGATCATCGATCGCGCGACGCGACCTGGCGACGGTGCGCCGTTCGACGAGTTCTGACACAGCGAACAGCACGACCACCGTAGCCGCCTCGGCCCACTCGCCCAACGCCATCGCCCCACCGACGGCGATGGACATCAGAACGTCGATCGTGACGGCGCGTCGTGCCAAATCACCGGCCGCCGAGCGGAGCAGCGGAACTCCGCCGACGGCGAGCGCCGCTACCAACAGAGCCCCGGACATCGACTCACGGCCGATCGCACGCAGCGTGAGGCCGGCTACCCACAGCGCGCCGCTGGTGGCGAGGACAGCCACCTCCACTGATCGACCGGGGGCCGCGTCGTCATCGTTTTCCGCCCCGGCGCGCGTGTCGCGGGGCTCGGTGACGGTGAACCCCATCCTTCGGACCGTGGCGGCGATGTCGGCGTTGGCGGCGTCCATGGTCACGGACATCTCGCCCGACAGGAAATCGACGTCGGCGTCGACAACGCCGGCCAGGCCGCTCACCGCTTTGCGGATCGACGCCGCGCATCCCGGGCAGTCCATGCCTCCGACAGCAAACCGTCTCCGCGCGATCCCCGCACCTGTCTCGGCCGCCATGCCACAGCCCCACATATGCACGATTGAGCAACTGTTCAAGTGTGAGTATGTCCACTGCGCGAGGCGCCGTCAAGGCCATGGCGCGTGAATCTCGCGCGGGCGATCCCTCTTTCCCGATGCCGAGGCCTTGCAGTATGGTCTAGCGCGTATGCGATTACACCGGCCGAACATGATTCGCTGCGGGGCGTGGGTCGTCGCCATAGTGGTCTCCGCAGCTGGCATCGGCCCGCTGACGGCAGCGGCTGCGGCCCCGGAATACGTCCTCGACCCAACGTGGCGCGACTCGCTCGACCTCCTCCTCACGCGAGGCGCTCTCGCGGGGACATATCGCACGTCCCGTCCGCATGAGTACGAACCGATCAGCCGCGACCTGTCGCTCGTGGCCCGCGACGCAGATGGCTTTGCGGCCGCCATTGCAGGCGGCGCGGCGCGATCGCTGGAGCATGCGGGCGAATTCGGCGCGAAACTCTGGTCCGAAGCGGCCATCGGCCCGGAGCACAGCCCGCGTGTGCTGCCTCGCGCGCGCGCCGCCATCAGGTACGCCAACCCGGCTGGGATCACGCTGTACCAGGAATTCAGCGTGCGACCGGACGCGCCGGACGCGGCCCGCATCCGAGGCGGGCACGCCGCGCAGTTCCGGACGCGCGTCTGGAACCCCGGCGACCTGTTGCCGTCCGGCGGCTACGTCGCCGATTTCACGCGCGCGTTCGTGCGGCTCCCGCTCGCGGGCGTCAGCTTCACGGTGGGACGGCAACCCTATCGGTGGGGGCCGGGTAGGTCGGGCGCGCTGACGCTCTCGGACGCCAGTCCAGCGCTTGACGGCGTGTCGCTCCGTGGACGCTTCGGGCCGGTGCTGGGGACCGCGGTGTTCGCGACGCTGAACCGTCTTTGGCACGACGAAGGGGATACGCGGTATCTGGCCCGTCGTTACTTCTCCGCACACCGCGTACACTGGCGCGTTTCCGACCGCCTTGAAATCGGCGTGATGGATTCTGTGCTGTACGGCGGCGACGTGCGTCAGGTGGAGCCGTACTACCTGAACCCGGTCCTGCCGTTTTACGCGAGCCAGTTCAACGCGACGTCCGAGGGCAATGCGGCGGCCCTGGACGACAACGCGATGATCGGCGCAGACGCGCGGTGGACGCCATCGCCGGGCTGGTCGGTGTACGGCGAGCTGCTCATCGACGACTTCGCCTACGACTCCGACTCGGACGACCCGAACGCGCTCGCGTGGACGGTAGGGTGCCATCGCGCCGGCATCTGGTCCCGGGGCGAGGCGCGGGCCGAATACTCGCGCGTCGGCAGGTACACGTACACACACCTGCGACAGGAGAATCAGTACACGCACTACGGCGCGTCGCTGGGACACGACCTGGGCAACGACGCCGATGCCATGGCCGCAGAGCTCGCGTGGTGGCCGTCGGCCGAGTCGCGCGTGTCGTTGCGCGTCGAGCAGCGACGGAAGGGCGACTCCGGCGTTGACGACAGATACCGTGGCGAAGAGGCGACGGCGTTTCTGCGGGCCCCCGCGTCGACGGCGAGGACGGCCACCCTCGGTGGTTGGTGGCGCGTTGGCCGCGACTGGCTCCTTACCGGTAGCGCTGCGCACATCGACGTGCGCAACCGCGACAACATCCA
Organism: Candidatus Poribacteria bacterium; assembly: GCA_002687025.1. Taxonomy (GTDB): domain Bacteria; phylum Poribacteria; class WGA-4E. The sequence continues at coordinate 7,929 of NYZG01000342.1, read as the reverse complement.
GGGCTCCGACGCCCACCTGTGGGAGTGGCACGGCACGGTCGGACGGCGCCTGCAAATCGACCCGTAACGGCGCGGCCCGCCGGTGAACAAGGCGCGCCGCCGGACGTTGCTCTAAGGGCCGCCGACTGAGGGAGCTCTGCGGCCCGCATCCCCGCCGCAGGAACTTCCGATATACTGAGGGTAGCGACGGAATACGCGAGGGCCCGAGCTATGGCGAGACGTGTACGCGGGATGCGGATTGAGGCCGGATCACAGCTGCGGAAGGCCTATCTGCGTGGCGCCGACCTCTTTGAGGCGGACCTGCAGAACTGCGACCTCGCGGGAGCCAACCTCAACGGCGCTGACCTGCGCTGGGCGCGGCTGCGGTGGGCCGACCTCGCGGAGACCACGATGGTCGGCGCGGATCTGCGGTGGGCCGACCTTCGGGGATGCAACCTTAGCGGCGCGAAACTCGGCGGCGCGGACATCCGATGGGCGAACGTTAGCGAGGCGGACATCGCCGGAGCGGACCTCAACGGCTGCGATCTCCGTTGGATCGACTTCCGGGAGTCGAATCTGCTGCGCGCCACTCTGGTCGGGTCGAGCCTCACCGGGGCGGACCTGCGCATGACGGACTTCCGTTGGGCGGACCTGAGCGGCGGCACGTTCGCGGAAGCGAACCTGTTCCGAGCGAACCTGACGGAGGCAGACCTGAGCAGGGCACAGCTGCCGGATGTGGACCTGAGCGGGGCGACGCTACAGGGCGTCACGCTCAGCGGGGCGGACCTCCAGGGCACAAACCTACAGGGCGCGAACCTGATCCGGACCGACATGGGCGGCGCCAATCTCGCCGGAGCCAACCTCCACGGCGCCACGCTGCAGAGGGCAGACCTCGCCGAGGCCAATTTCACCGGCGCGGACCTCACCGAGGCGAGTCTCGCGCGCGCGGTCGTCATGCGGGGAAACTTCACGGAGATCCGCGGCCACCGCCTCAGTCTCGAAGGCGCGTTCCTTATCCGCGCGCAGTTCACGGAGGCCAACCTGACAGCGGCCAACCTGTCCGAGGCAAACGTCAGCCGGGCCGATCTGCGGTGGGCGGACCTCACCGACGCGGACCTGCGCTGGGCAGAATTCACCGAAGCTGATCTGACACGGGCCACGACCGAGACCGCGCGATACAACTCGGCCACGCAGTTCCCCGAGGCCTACGACCCGGTGAAGGCCGGCATGATACAGGTGGTCTAGGGCAGGCCGGCCGAAGCCCGGATCGACTCGAGAGCCGCGAACGTCTCGGTGGCGTATGCGGCGATCCTGTCGGCGCGCTCCTCCAGGGCTCGCTTCCCCTCCCCAGCGTCCGCCAGAGTGGGGCGACCCCAGACACCGGTCGGTGTGACGCCGGCCGTCCCGACGTAGTCGAGGTAGCTGGCCGGCGTATCCTCAGGGACGGCATCGACGGCGTGCGGCTTGACGAGCTCGGGAGCGCACGCCAGGACCGCGGATGTCTCGCCGTCGCCCGCATGCAGCTCGCCGGTTACGGCCCGCTGTCCGCGATACGCGAGCACATCGCCCCCGCCATAGACCAGCAGCAGATCAGGGAACCTGCGATTCAGCTCTGCCGCGGCCGGCCTGACCATCCAGTTGCCGCCGTGCGTGTTCAGCAGGACGACTTTGCGGAAACCGTCCTCGTGGAGGCTCCGCACGACGTCGTGTAGGACGCGCAGGACCGTGGGCCCCGCCAGAGACGCCGTTCCCTTGAAGTCGCTGTGCTCCCACGCGCTTACTACCGGGAGTGCGGGCAACAGATACGCGCCAAGACGCTCCGCGACCAACCGCGACAGCGCCGTCGCGATGAGATGGTCCGTGCAGAGTGGGAGATGCGCGCCATGTTGCTCGATGGAGCTCGTCGCCAGCACCGCGACGTCGGGCGCCGCGTCGTGGATGCCTCGCGAGGACGCGGTCCAATCGACCATCATGTCCCCTCCTCCGCGCTCCACGTGGCATAGGCTGACGCAATGTACGAGCGCGTCGCCGCAAGCATGTGCGAGAACAGCTCACGCCCCAGGGCGGGCGTGGCTCGTCGGGGCGAGCCCCACACGCCTGTCGCCGACACGGCACGGAGACCGACATAGTCGACGAACTCGCGGCCGACCGCCGGGCAGCTGTCGGGTGGCAGGTCGCCCACGCAGTCGGGCCGGCAGTGCATCATCAGGGCCGTGTCGACCGCTCCGGCGTGTCTGTCGTCTGGGCCCTCGTGCGCGGAGTGATAGATGTCGTACGCGAACTGTTTCGGCTCTACCCACACGACAGGTCCGCGGCCGAGGCGAAGGTTCAGCTCGCGCACTGTAGGCTTGACGACCCAGTTCGTGGAACACAGGTTCAGCACCGTGAAGCGCGCGAAGCCGCCGTGTCGGAGTGACTCGACGATATCGGCCAACACGTGCCACATCGTCTCGGTATCCAGATACACCGTGCCACGGAATCCGCGCTGCGAGTCGCTACACCCGTACGGCAGAGCGGGGAGCAAGTATACGCCCCCGGCCTCCTCTGCGTACTGCGCGGCGAACGCATCCGCGAGCAGGAAGTCGGCGGCAACAGGGAGATGCGGGCCCTTCCCTTCCACCGACCCGAGCGGAATGACCGCCGTGTCAACGCCGGAAGCGGTGACCTCGGGAGACGTGTTCCGGGAGCTAACCGACGGCGAGTTCGGCAAGGGCCTCCTCCGAGGTCACGACGCGGCCGTAGCAGCGCGCCACGAGGTCGAGCGTCATTCGCTGGACATCGTCCCAGTTGGTGGCGACGCCGTCCGAGACTACGGACACCCTGTACTCGCGGTGCATCGCGCTGGCCACGCTGGCGAGGACGCACACGTCCGTCATGACGCCGGTGACGAGCAGGTGCGTGCGCCCCAGGCTGCGGAGCGCGTAGTCGAGTCTGGTCTCGTGGAAGGCGTCGTACCCGTGCTTGTCGACGACGAGATCCCCTGCCTGGGGCGAGAGCGCGTCGACGATCTCGACGCTGGGATCGCCCTCCATGCAGCAGGAGATCGGCGGCTTGTGCCGGGGATGCAGCTCGCCCACGAGGTTCGGCACGTTGGGCGACCAGACCACTCTGGTGTAGACCACCGGGGCCGACACGCGGCGGAACTCGGCCGCCAGGGCCGAGATCGGCACAATGGCATCCCGCCCCGTCGGTACTTCCATCGCGGCGTCGACATCCAGGAAACCCCGCTGCATGTCCACTGCCAGCAGGGCGGCGTTCTGCGGCGTGAGGTGGTATGTGCTCAGCACATCAGACACGGACCTATCCCCTAGAGCTCCAACCCGGCGACGGTCTCGGTATCCAGCCGACGGATGAGCGCGACGAGGAGGGCGATGATGTTGTCGTAATCATCGCGGTGGATCATGCTCGTGTGGCTGTGTATGTGCCGGGCCGGGACGCATATCGTGACGGTCGGGACGCCGCTCCGGTGCTGGTGGATGGCGCCGCCGTCGGTGCCGCCCATCACGAAGTCCTGCTGGAGCGGGATGTCCTCCTCGCGGGCGACGTCGATGACCATGTCCCGCAGCTTCAGGTGCGGGATGATGGAGTGGTCGTAGATGATCAGCGCCGGCCCGTCGCCCAGGCGTTGGTTCGCCTCGTGCTTCTCGATGCCGGGAACATCGCCTGCGATGCCCACGTCGAGCGAGAACGCCACGTCCGGCTCGGCGATCCAGGAGCTCGTACGCGCTCCCCGGAGGCCGACCTCCTCCATGACGGTGCCCACTCCATGGACGACGTTGGGGTGATCGACGCCGTCCAACGCTTTGAGCGTCTCGATGACCGCCCCCACGGCCGCGCGGTTGTCGAACGCCTTGCCGAGGTATACCTTGCCGTCTGCGAGGGGCTCAAAGCTGCTCTGCGGCACGATGGGGTCGCCTATGTGCACGCCCATTTCCTCGGTGACGTGCGCCGAGTCGGTCGTGCCCATGTCGATGTACATGTCCTTGATCTCGACGGGCTTGCTGCGCTGGTCCCCTGTGAGGAGGTGCGGCGGCTTGCTTCCGATGACGCCCGTGTAGTGGCCCTTGCGCGTATGCACGGTCACGCGCTGCGCCAGCATGACCTGGTTCCACCACCCGCCCAACGGCGAGAACTTGATGTAGCCGTCGTCGGTGATGTGGCGGACGATCCAGCCTACCTCGTCCATGTGGCCGGCGAGCATGATGCTCGGGCCGTTGGCATCGCCGTCCTTGCGGCACGAGATGGATCCGATGCCGTCCTGCTCCAGCGTGCCAATGCCGTCTACGGCGCGTTTGAAGATGTCGCGTATCTCGCCCTCGTAACCGGGCAGTCCCGGCGCCTCGGTGAGGTCGCTCAGTAGCTGTCCGCGCTCGTCCAGTTGATCCGCCAACGCGTGTCCTCCCGCAGATGTCCGTCGCATGCGCTCGCCGGCCCTGCATTATACGCCTCGCGCCGGACGTCGTCTTCGTGGGGCGCCCTACGGCCGACTCGACAGCCTTCCACGGCCGCGGCGCGTTTGGGTAACATTGGGTGAGCAGAGGAGGCGCCACAGCTTGCACGCGGTCTACATACTCTCGGTCTGGTTGCACATCGTCTCTGTCGCCGTGTGGCTCGGGGGCAGCCTGTTCCTGGCGCTGGTCGTTGTTCCTGTGCTGCGCCGGCCGGAGAACCGCGATGGGGCCGCGCAGTTGGTCTACGCCGCTGGAGTCCGGTTCCGCGCTGTGGGTTGGACATGCTTCGGGATCCTCGTCGCCACGGGGATATACAACCTCAACCACCGGGGCAACGACTGGTCGTATCTGTGGAGCGGGCTCTTGTGGCAGGGCAGGCAGGGGCGGGCTCTCGCGGTGAAGCTCAGCCTGGTGGGCGCGGTGCTTGTCATCAGCTTCATCCATGACTGGTACATCGGCCCCAAGGCGTCGGAGAAGCTGTTGGCTGACCCTACCTCGACCGAGGCGCAGAAGCTGCGCAAGGTGGCGTCGTGGATTGGGCGAGCCAACGTGCTGCTCGGCCTGGCCATCGTGGTCATGGCCGCTCTCTTCGTTAGGGGCGGCATCTGATAGGGCGTTGCCGTCACGCCGCGTGTCTATCGATCCTGCTGGCCGGCGCCGTCCTCGCCGGCTGCGTCGATCAGGATGCCGCGCGAGAACGCGCTGCCGCCGCCACCGTGGCCCGAGGCGAAGGCGTGTACCTGGACCACTGCGTTGGGTGTCACGGCATCTCGGGAGATGGACGCGGCGCGGCAGCCGCGCGATTGCTCACGAAGCCTCGGGACTTCCGCCAGGGCACCTTCAAGTTCCGCTCGACCGCTCCGGGCTGGCCTCCTACCGACGACGACCTCATGCGCGTGACGACGCAGGGGATTCCGTACACGTCGATGCAGCCGTACGGCGACCTGCCCGTCGAGGACCGCCTCGCGGTCGTGCAGTACATCAAGACCTTCTCAAGGCGATGGCGCGGCGCGCCTGCCCCCGCCGTCTTGCCGTTGCCCGCGGAACCGTCGGATGCGCGCACGCCAGACGGTGTCGAGAAGGGCCGAGTGGCGTACGGCCGGGGCATGTGCAAGCAGTGCCACGGCGTCGCCGGCGACGCGAAGGGCGTCATGGCGCACGCGCTGATCGACGACTGGGGCGCCCACACGAGGCCGGCGGACTTCACTCTCGGGATGTTCAAGAGCGGGCCGCGACGCATCGACGCCGTGCGCACGATCATTACCGGCCTTAGCGGCACGGCGATGGTGTCGTTTGCCGACGTCCTCGACGATGGCGAGGCGTGGTACCTGGTGGCGTACCTGTGCAGCCTCGCGCGGCCCATCGAAACGCGGGAGCATCTGGCGGCGTTGCTGCTGGCCCGCGACTACCCCGACGAGTTCGCGCGGCACGTCGGGGCCCCTACGCCCGAGAACGCCCGCGACCTGGCGCTGCGAGGGAGCGACATTGACGCCGAGAAGCAGTGCGTGAAGTGCCATTCGGTCGGGTCGATGCCGGCGCGGCGCTCCAACGACTGGCACGTCGCGCACTTCGCGGACCCGCGCAGCGTCGTCCCGCTATCGCGGATGCCCGCATTCCCGAGTCTCTTCGACGCGGACGGCGCCCTCAACGCCGACGGCCTCGCCACGATCGCGTACATCCAGGCGACGGCGCTGCCGGATCCGAGGAGCATTGGCTCGGAGTACTGACCGATGGCAGGTCGTGGCGCCCTGTGTCAGGCGGACGCGCAGACGGGGCAGCTTTCATCGCGTTGAAGGTCGAACGTCCGGAAGCTCATGTCTCGCAGGTCGATCTGGGCCATGCGGCCGAGCAACGGATCGCCGAACCCGGCGATCACCTTGATCGCTTCCATCGCCGCCATGCAGCCCACGGTTCCCGATACGGCGCCGAAGACGGGGAACTCGCGCTTCCATTGCGGGGGCTCCGACGGGTGCAGACACGCCAGACACGGCGTCCGGCCGGGGACGACGGTGGTGATGGTCGCCTCCAGGTCGTACATCGCGCACTCGACGATGGGCTTCGCCTGCGCCACCGACTGACGGTTCATCGCGAAGCGCTCGGAGAAGAGCGGAGCGCAGTCCACGGTCAGGTCGGCCTGTGCGACGAGCCCGGCTGCGTTCTCCTCGCTGACGTTCTCCTGCACGGCCACGATGTCGAGGCGCGGATTGAGCTCGAGGAGCCGGCGTCGCGCAGACTCGACGCGGGGCCGCCCCAGCCACGCATGGGTCATCAACAGCTGGCGGTTGAGGTCGGAGGGCTTCACGACGCCCGCGTGAGCCAGCACGAGCCGACCCACGCCAGCGGCGGCGAGTTCGTACGCTACGACGCTGCCTAGGCCGCCGCAACGCGAGACAAGGACCGACGCGTTCTTCAGGCGCCGTTGGCCGTCCTCGCCGAAGCCGGGAGACCACATCTGCCACTCGTAGACGGCACGCTCTTCGTCGGTCAGCGGGTGCATCGCGGCGCTACCCTCCGCTGATCGGGTGGAGCACTGTCAGCGTATCGCCGTCCGCCAGCGAATGCGCGGTCGGATCTGTCACCTGCGCGCTGCCGACCGCTACCACGAGCGTACGCTGTACGGCGCCGGAGTCGTCGAGGAGCATCGAGCGGATGCGGGCGCCATGGTCGTCGGCCATCGCGGCGATCGCCTCCGCGACCGTTGTCCCGGCCGGCAGGTCGAGGCCCAGAGAGCTCGTCTCGAGAGCGGCGCGCAACTGGCCTGAGCAACGTACCGTCACCTGCATGGGTCACTCCGAGCCATCCGGGGCCGCCTCCATCACCTGACCTTCTACCAGCCTTAGGACGACATCGGCCAACGCCCGCGCTTCACTGCGGCTGTGCGTGACATGCAGCACGGTGACGTGTTCATGTTCCTGTACGCGCTTCAGCAGAGAGTACATCTGTTTGCGCGTGTCATCATCCAACGCGCTCAGGGGCTCGTCGAGGAGCAGAACGCCCGGTCGCGCCGACAGGGCCCGCCCAAGGGCAACCCGCTGCCGTTCGCCCCCGCTCAGGCCATGGGGAGTCCTGCTCATCAGGGCTGCGATGCCCAGAAGCTCCGCCAGCTCGCCGACGCGTCGCGCTCGTCGATCGGGTTCCCATTTGCGGATGTCGAGAGCGAACGCCAGATGGTCCGCGACGGTCATCGTCCTGAACAGGGCCCCGTCCTGCGGCACATATCCGACGCCCCGGGCCGCCGGCTTGGCCCGCGTGACGTCGCGTTCCCGCACCACCACGCGGCCGCCAGTGACAGGGCGGAGGCCTGAGATCGCCTCCAGCACGGTCGTCTTGCCGCTCCCCGTCCGACCCATAAGGGCGGCGTATTCTCCCGCCTCTACGCGGAAGGACACATCGGCAAGCGCGAAATCGCCAGCGCGGAGCGCCAGCTTCTCGACGGCGATCATGGCGCCCCTAGAACAATCCCTGACGCAGACCGAACGCGCGCGTCACCGCCAGAACG
>NYZG01000341.1 GCA_002687025.1 Candidatus Poribacteria bacterium | reverse complement strand
GTCTTGCATGTCGGGCAGCAGCGTCGAGCCGTTTCCGCCGCGGTACGATCTCGCGAGTCCCGGCCCGGCGCCGTTCCAATCGAGGTGGAGGAAGTCGTGCGTAAAGCCGACCGTATGCCCGCTGTGAACCGGGCGGGAGAAGTCGATGCCCGACGGCATGCAGTCGTTTCCCTCGCGGCCGGGACGCGCGGCGGCGTCCCAGTCGGAGCCTAGATGCCATTTGCCGACCGCCGCGGTGTCGTACCCGGCGTCACGAAGCAGCGACGCCAGGGTCATCCGCCCAGGCTCGATCCACGGCGGGTGGTCGCCGTAGATGATCCCGCGCTTCACCGACGTACGCCACGAATACCTGCCGGTCATGATGCCGTACCGACTCGCGGAGCAGACGCTGCCCGGCGCGTGGGCGTCGGTGAACGACATCCCGCGCGCGGCCAGGGCGTCGATGTGCGGCGTGGGGATCTTCGAGTCGGGGTTGAGGCAGCCGACGTCGCCCCAACCGAGGTCGTCGGCATAAATCAGGACCATGTTCGGCGCCGGTGTGGCTTGTCTCACGGTGCGTGTCCTCGCGTGGAATACCCGACCATCCTACCACCATTGGCAGGGCTCTCTCTGGCAGGCGACCTGACCGGCTACGCCACGGCCGGAGGCCCTCGCATCTCCAAGCGGAATCGTCCCGCGAGGCAGACGCAAAGAGGGCCGCCCCACACGAAGACACGCGACGCGCAATCCGTAAAAAGCCTGCTTCGCCATGTCGTCATAGCCATACGCGGAGTGTTCTCGAAGACGACGACATCGATTTGCGCGGGCGAACCGACAGATGGGCGTGGGGAAGCTGTCGATGACGGGGACGGCGGAAGTGGAGGAAGATGCCTTTGTCCGTGTCGATGCCTAGGAACGCTCCCACCGCCTCCATGGTCGGCGCCTCGCTGTCGTGCAGTCCCGGCCGTGGTCCGCGGGTCCGCACGGTCTGATCCCGCATCCAGTCGTCGATGAGACAGAAGACGTACGCCAAGAACGTGCTAAGCTCCATCGTGAGACTCTCCACCGCGATTCCTGCGTTGTTCGTTTCACCGACACAGGATCGGAGGGCTTCATCCCTTACTCGACCACAGCGGAAATGCGCACACGGGGTTAGCTACGACAGCCAGCATGCCGGGCCCTTCAGCAAGCTGGCTGTTGGAGAGTTGGAAGGTACGGGCCGGTGATCGAGATCAACATCGTATACGCCTTCATGGACCCTCCGGCTGTCAGGTCGTTCCGCCGGGGCGCCGTACGACTGTCCTGGTCTCCTGTCCCACTGCAGCAGTCGATATTCCACGTCTACCAGGGAGCGTACAGCTTCTACGGCAAGACCAGAGGCATCGGTGTGCTGATGCAGACCGAACCAGTCGTCGTGCTCCCCCGAGAATACACATTCGAAGTCGTGGACAGGTTCGACTACGTCCTTACCCTCGTGGATCCTCTCGCTGAATTGGACGCGAAGTTCAGGAAGTACAACCACGTCGCCTACGGCGCACCGGTGCGCCGAGAGACCCCCGTTGGGCTGTCCAAGCGCCGCGAGCGATATCCCATCGATGGGCGTCGTGATAGGGCGTGCATGATCCTGGGCAACAAGACGTCCGACATCCCCGGAGAGATCTACTCACTCCGAGAACCGATCGCGCGGCAGTTCCACGAGCACTCGGCGAGCGGGCTCGACGTGTACGGAACCCCCGCGTTCATCGACCTCCCCAACTACCACGGCATACTTCCGCCCGGCGCGAACCGGCGCAAGATGAGCGAATATCGGTACTGCATCTGCTTCGAGAACGCACACGATCCGTTCTGGACGGCGGGGGTATTCTCCGAGAGGCTGCTCCATTGCATCGAGAGTCGCACGGTTCCCATCTACTACGGCTGCTCGAATATCGAGCGGTACGTGCCGCCTGAGTGCTACGTCGACTACCGTGAGTTCGAGGACTTCGGCGAACTCAGTCATCATCTCGACGAGATGACCGACTCGGAATACCGCGGCTACATAGAGGCGATGGACGGCTGGTACGAATCGGCCGATCTGTCTATCTACCACGTGAACGAGCTCTACGATCAGATCGTGCGTCTCTACGCGGAAGCCACGTCTGTACCACTCCCTGAGTTGTGTGGCGGAGATGACGTGTGGACTCCCACACACAGCGATGGCCTTACCACGTCCGTCCCGGAGGACGGCGGATCCTGGGTATTCCCACTGACCGGTAGGACGCGGCTCCAGTGGCGTTGGGAATACCTCGAAGGCGGGAGTGTCGACGAGGCCAACGCCGCCGTTGCCGCGCTCGAGAACGGAACCCACGTCCCTCGCGACCACCGTCAGCCAAGGCCGGCGGCCCGCGCTCGACGGAGCCCGTTCACCGTCACACGCGTTCTCGTCGTTGGCAAAGTGTCCTCCGTTCCGCCGTTGCCCGCTGAGGGCGAATACACGAAACACCATCTGCTGAGCGCTTGGATGCGTGTCCCCAGTGTCGAACTGCACTCCATGGATCTCTGCGACATTGTCAGCGTGACGGGCGCCGCTGGGTTCTCCCAACTCCTCCGCGAGAAGGTCCGTAGCGTACGGCCCAACCTGCTATTCTATGTTCCGATCGCCCCGCTCTACGACATCTTGCTCGAATCCATTCACGACATCACGGCCCACACGGACACCCGCACAATGATCTGGGCGGGGACATCCCCGGAGCTCTTCGACGACGTCGCGAACGAGTGGCCGCGCTACGTGGACTACCTGGTGACTCCGGCCGGCTCGCTTGCGCGGCAGTATGAGGCCGCCGGCCATAGCGCGAATGTGATCGAGAGTCGATGGGCCTTCGATCCCAATACCGTGCGCCCGCTAGATGTAGCCAGACTGGATCGCATCACCCTTGGCGGCGAGCGCAACGACATCCGACAGCAGGTGGCCGGCCGCATTCAGGCCGCGGCTCTTCCCGTGCGTGCGTTCGGCTTTGGGTGGGAGCCGCAAGGGCCGCTGCCGTTCGACGAGTTGGTCGCCGAGTGTTCTAGGTCGGCGGTTAGCCTGAGCGTGATGAGCCGGCGTCGGCCCTTCGAAGTTGCCGGAGCGGGTGGATTCCTTATGACCACCAAGGTCGAGGAGATAGACGGCGCGTTCGTGACGGACGAGGACGAAGGCCGCGCCGACGCGGAGATCGTCCTCGTCCGCGACACGGCGGAGATCGTCGACAAGGCCAGGTATTACCTGCGCAATCCGGCCGCCAGGGAAGACATCCGGCGCAGAGGCTACGAACGTGCCGTCCGGGAACACACGTGGGAAGCTCGCTTCCGAGACATCCTCCGTCAGGCCGGCTGGCGCCTGCCGTCGACGTAGCCTAGCCGTCCAGGAATTGCGGGGGCCTCCTCCATAACGTGATACCAGGGCAGCGTCGCGGGCTTCCAGGATGTTGGGTCTGGAATGCGTAAGTAGGCCGGGAATCGGTGGACGCATCGGCGCAGGGCTCGCACGGCCCGCGGCGGCTCAGGTGGGCAGTTCTGGAAGCTCCCACCCTACTCTGGAGAACACGTCCGCGAATCGATGCGTCCACGTGTGGTCCGCGTGGGCCCGCTTGTAGCCTCGTCGGGCTATCGCTTCTCGTTCCGTTCGTCGCTCGAGGTAGTAGCGCGCTTTTTCGACGAGTTCATCCATGGCGTGCACGACCACGACCTCGGCTCTGTCCGGGTCGACGGCATCGGTGACGAACGCGTCGTCGAGCCCCTCGACGGGCGTCGTCATGAGGAGGCCGCCGCTACCCGTGACCTCGTAGACGCGGCGTCGGCCGCCCAGGTTCAGGTTTATGGCCGATTCGCTGAACACGCGCTGGAACTGCGTCTCAGGGAGGAAGCGACCTTCGCCCCATCCGCGTCCGTAAGCTGCGATGTTGATTCCGCATGAAGCCACGTACTCGCACGCCCGCGCGCGCACGTCGTTCCGCTGTCCAACGAGCGTCACCACCGGCTCGCGTACCGCGCGCAGGCGGCCGTACGTGCGAGGGCTGAACGCCCATTGGCTCTGCACTACGCGGTCGCCATGGCCGGCCTCCTGGAACGCGCGGCAGTCTGTCTCAGACGTGGTCACCACACAATCCACGCACGAGGCCCATGGCAGGGAGTGCGTCTCGAACCGTGCTGGCGAGTGCGGCAGCCACGCCATCGTGTTGGCGTGAAGCGTGATACGACGCATGGTGTCGTGGAGAACGTCGAGGCCCCGCGTAAACGGGACGCAGAACACCATGTCGAAGTCCCCGTCAAGTACGCACTCCAGTGCCTCCTCCGACATTCCGGCGACCCCAGACTCCTGGACGCGAGCGCCCGGATCGAAATAGAGGACCTCGATGTCGGGCCACGCCTGCCAGTCCATCAGGAAGTTGCGCACGTTGTACTCGGGCCCCTCCCCATGGTTTCCAGGGATCTCCCGCACGCCGACATAGAGAAGGCGGCGCACCTGGTTGGACTTCGTCTTACGCGGAACGGCGTCATCGCGCAGGCCGGGTCGAAGCGCCTTCGCCTTCTTCATGGAGTCCACGCTCGCGGCACACTCCTCGAGCGACGCCCGCGTCAGGTAGTCCCACGTCCAGTACGTCGCCTTGTTCATGTCGATCCACGTGCTCAGTGAGCCATCCGCGTCGACATCTCGCGTTGGTGGCTCGTCAGGCATGTCCGCCGGGGTCCATTGCGACTCCTGACGCCACAGGCGCGTGGCGCTCTCGCCGATGGCGTCCGCCAGCAGCTCGGTGAGCTTGTCGTAGAGGTGGGATATGGAGAACGCGTCCAGGCCCCCTCCGCGCAGCCAATCATCGATGTTGTCGACATACGCCTGGTAGTCGCCGTCACTCATGTCCTGTAGGTACTCGTTGAGCTGCTCGCAGCCCTCGAAATCTCGGTAGTCGATGAAGCAACTGGTCGGGATGTACTCCTCGATATTCGCGCAGCCGAGATAGATGGGAACTGTGCGACATACGAGGCATTCCGTGAGCTTTTCCGTGAGGTACCCTCGGGACCAGAGCGGGTCGTAGCAGTTCTCCAGACACAGGGAGTACCGGTATCCAGCCAGGACGGAGCGCTTCTCGTCGGCTTCCAGAGCTCGAATGTAGTTCGGCAAACCCACGAAGGCAGGCTTTCCAAACACGTCGAATGGGATATCGGAGTGTTGGTGGAACCACAGCGCCATCTCGACGCGCAGCGAATACAGCTCGCCCGGGATCATCGACGACTTGTGTCCGTTGATCATGCAGATGGCGTCCCGGCGATCTTCCGTCGGGTACCGGGCGGACAGCTCTGAATCCTCGGGCAGGGGCTCTGAATCCACGTCCATCTTGCATACAGGGAACTGCCACTTACCAACCTGTGGCGTGATGCCGTCCAGCGCATCGAGCAGTGTCAGGACATGATCGAATTGCCCAAAGACCTCGCACGTGAATTCTCTCGGCTGCGTGACGAGGGGTTCCGCCTGAACCAGCACCTGCGGGCCAGGACGCCTACCGGAGAAGCTGTACGCGCTGACGTACGCATAGAGATCGCAGTCAGGCAGAGGCGAGGCGGACCAGACGATGCGGACGTCGCCACGTCGCAACGCGTAGCTGTCGGTGGGGTCGAGATAGGCGTATACGACGTTGATATTGCGCATTGTCTGGCGTCCACCGGCGCCCGGGTTAGCTGAGCGCCGGTCTCTGTGAGGCGGTAGAGAAGTCTGGAAGTACCGTCATGTGTGCGTCGTACACCGGCCCGTGCATCGCGAGCCCGAAACAGCTTGCGGGCGTAGCCTTTGGCCGGTCGCGATCTCTCCCGAGCCCATGCCCGCAGCTTGACGTACGCGATCGTCTGGTGTCAACGGGTCGCCCCGTGGCGAAGCAGCAGCGCGACTGTCTCTTCCACGAGCCGCCAGTTGTCGGGGTGGGACAGATTGTGCGGCGTTTGGTCGCCCCGATTCCGATGACGCCGTTCCGTCTCGCCGACGTTCTCCGTCAGATCGCGCAGGTACGCAAGCGGCGTAATGTCCACGCGTTCGCCATTCGTCAGGACGGATATCTCCTGCCGCACATCCGC
>NYZG01000340.1 GCA_002687025.1 Candidatus Poribacteria bacterium | reverse complement strand
TCGAACGCGTCAGCCGCTTCAACGAGCCGGCTGTCCCACGCCCCCTCGGGCGCCGGTTCGAGGCCTGGCGCGCCGGACGCGACGTCCGCATACGTCGTCACGAGCAGTCCCGCGCCGAGAAGTTGGAGGAACGAACGTCGACTCATCGCGCCGCTGAGGAGCACGTCGCCGAGGTCATCCGTTGTGTGAAGGCGTTCGCTCATGCTTCGCCTCCCCTCGCGGCCCGGTGGATCGCGTCGATGATCTTGGGGTAGCCGCCGCATCGACATATGTTCCCGTTCAGCGCGAGGACGATCTCGGCGTCGCTGGGGTCGGGATTCCGTTCGAGCAGCGCAGTCGCGGTGAGGATCATCCCGGGCGTGCAGTATCCGCACTGCATCGCCTGCTCGTCCACGAACGCCTGCTGCACGCCGTTCAGCGACACCCCGTCCGATAGGCCCTCAATGGTCGTTATCTCCCTACCGGCGACAGCGTCGACGCGCGTCATGCACGACATGGTCGACCGGCCGTCAACGAGCACGGTGCACGCCCGGCATGCGCCCTCGCCGCAGCCGTATTTCGGGCCCGTGAGACCGAGGTCCTCGCGTAGGACATCGAGAAGGGGTCGGTCGGCCTGCGTCCGTATCGCTTCCTTCCGCCCGTTGACGACCAGCTCGATCGGAGCGGGCATGTGTAGTCCTCCTGGCCCGTGCGCCGGGCGACGGCCGCCCCCAAGGGGGCGTGCATCGCCGCATTCTATTGCGACTCGTGCGCCGTGAGAACTTCCGACAGGCGACGGATGGGCCGTTGGCAATGGACCGGCAGGGACGTGGGTCTGCACCTATCGGCATGCGTGCGACGCGTCGGCGCCCGGCAGGCTAGCCGGATTCGCGGCGGCAAGGACTACCTCAGCGCGGGGCGCCAAGTTCGGCGTCGATGGAGAGCGTAGGCGTGTTGGTCGATCGTGGCGCGTAGAGCACGCGCAGGGCAGGGGCGGGGCAGAGCGTCCGACGCCGTTCGTCCCTGCGCTCGTGGTCCGCTCACGGAATCCACTCCGCGCCACTTGCTCCCCGTTCGCGGCGTTCGCGGCGGACATACGCCAGATATGCCTCGCGGGCGCGCCGCGTGTCGATGCGGCGCAGGGCCTTCGACAGCAGAAGGCCGTCGGCCGCGGGGCGGGCGTCGAGCGCGGCGATCAGCGTCGGAACGGCCGCGCGCATCTCATCCGAGTCGCCCCACTCACGGCTGAGACCGAGGAGCTCCCTATCTGCGAACAGGCCTGTCGATTCGTCCTGCGCCATGGACGCGTCGGTCAGCAGGGACAGGACCGTGGCGAGCCGGGCAGGCGAGATGGCGACGATCGCCGCCGCGACCGTTGGCCGCGTAGGGCGCCTCTCGTGCAGAATGGCCTCGAGGTCGTCGATGGCCGGTTCGGCGCGTGGCCCGAGGTCCCGAAGGTGTTCGACGGCGCGGGTCGCGTGCCGCTTGTCGTCTTCACGCGCGGACAGAATGAGCGCCTCAAGGGCCCTGACGTGCGGCCTGTCGGACACCCGAGCCAACGCGCCCGCGATCTCCGCCCGGTCGGCAATCCAGAGTTGCCTGCCGTCGACCTCCGCCCAGTGGCCAGGCGAGTCGACATCGAGCAGACCCTCCATATCACCTGCCAGATCGGCTGCGTGGCGACCTAACATGCCCGCCGCTTTGGTCGCGCTGGCAACCACCCTCGGGTCGTCGTCCGTGAGCGCTTGCCTCACGGCGGCGATGACTTCAAGTGTGGGGGCATCGATGGACCCGAGAGCAATGAGCAGATTCCCGCGGTACGCGGCTCGCCGACGCTCCTCTACGTCTTCGTCACGCAGCGCGGTCAGCAGAACCGGCGCTACGCGCGCGGGTAGCATGAAGTCTACTCCGCGGGGCCCTTTTGGTCCTTCCGGCCTCTGTATTCCGTGGTGATAGGCGAGGGCCCCCGCGGCCGCGTGCTTCGGTACTTTCTGGCCTTGCGCGATGATCTCCGCCAGCGCGTCGATCACGGCGTCGTTGTCCCATCCGCGTACCGACGGGGGTATCCGGGAGGCGCGTGATTGACCCGCGCGGATCCCCGCGATGAACGCCTCATAGCCGATGTGGTTGTCGGGGCCCGGCGCCTCGCGTCGGCCGCAACCGGACGACGTCAGTGCGAGAGCCGACGCCAGGAGCGCCGCGAGGCCAACACGCGAAGAGGCCGACATGTGCTGACAAGCTCCGGCTCCGGTGGCCGATTCGGGCGTATGGTGTCTCATTTCGACCGTCTCTTTCGCATCTCGACGCGTTCGCGTCGGACGAACGCGTTGTACGCCTTCCGGCTGTCGGGGCTGTCGATTCGCCGTAGCGCTCCGGCCAGGCCGGCTCCTTCGGACGCCGGCCGCGCGTCGAGAGCGGCGATGAGCGTTGGGGCCGCAGCGAGCAGTTCAGGCGAAGCTGACCACTTCAGATCGTCGATCTGACTGAGGTCCAGGAGCTCCTGGTCGGCAAACGT
Organism: Candidatus Poribacteria bacterium; assembly: GCA_002687025.1. Taxonomy (GTDB): domain Bacteria; phylum Poribacteria; class WGA-4E. The sequence continues at coordinate 5,922 of NYZG01000340.1, read as the reverse complement.
GGCGTTCGGCCCGTCTCCCGAGGCCGCCAGGTCGGCAAGCATGGAGACGACCGAAGCCAGACGGTCGGGGGAGATGGAGACGATCGCCCCCGCCACTGGAGGCCGACGCGGGTCCTTCTCGCGCAGGATCGCCATCAGGTCGTCGGCTACCGGCGCGGAGTGCGCGCCCAGTTCCCGCAGGTATTGCACCGCGCGTCTCGCCATTGGGTCGTTGTCGCCTTGCGCGGTGTCTAGCAGCACGTCGAGCGCCTCAGCGCGCGTGCCGTCGGACCAGCGGGCGAGCGGGGCAACGTCTCTGGGGACGTGGCGTGGCCCGATGAGACGCATGTCGAGCGGCGAGTGAAGTGTGCCCTCAACCCACCACATGCTCGCCACCAGACGGTTGAGTTCGAATTCCACCGAACGGGCCGTCGACGCATCCTCCGACGCTGCCCGGCGCATGAGCGTCGCCAAAGCAGTGGGCAACAGGTCTGGCGAAACCGCGGCGATGGCCTCTACCACGGTTGAGACACTGGAGTCGCCGTCCGACAGGACCCCGATCAACACGTCGGCCGCAGGCTTGGCGCGCGACCCCAGAGCTCCCATATGCATAACGGCCTGCGAAGCGGCGCCCGTGTTGTTGCCGCGTGCGGCCTGCGCCAAAATGTCGAGCGCTCTCGGGTGGACGCCATCCGACACCCGAGCCAGGGCCCCGGCGACCGCCAGCCTGCTGGCCGTCCTCCCGCCTGAGCCACGCCCCACTACCGGGCGACCGGACCCGTGGCCATCCAAGATGCGCGCGAGATCGCCTGCCGCCTCCGCCGCGTGGAAACCCAGCATGCCGACTGCTCGCACGGCCTGACGAGATGCCGCTGCGTCGTCCTCCGTCAGCGCACGCCGAACGGTCGCAACCACTTCGGGTGTCGGCTCGTCGATGGATCCGAGCGCGAGCAGCAGCGCTCCGCGGAACTGCGGCCATTGTGGGGTGTCTTCCCTCAACGACGCCAACAGGATGGGCGCAATCCGCGCGGGGAGCATGAAATCCAGCGCGCGCGAGTCCTTGCGCTTGTCCCACTTCTGTATGCCGTGGCCCGTCGACAGGTTCAGGGCGGCCCGTACTCGGTTCCGGTCACCGTGGGCGATGATGTCGACGTAGACGTCGATCACGCTGTCGTTGTCCCACCCGGAGTCTCGGCCGTAGCCGCTGTATCCCGGCCGTCCGCCCTGTCTGATCTTGGCGACGTACTCATCGGACGCCTTGCGCCCGGCAGGCTTGCCACAACTGACGAGCGGAAGCGCGAGGGCCAACGCCAGGAGCGTGGCGAGCCCGCTGCGAGACGATGATGACATGGGCGAGGCATCTCCCACTCAGGCGGCTCGCTCACGCAGGTCGTCCCTCGCGCGCGTGGCATCGGGCCGTATCGTGCGCAACAGCAAGGAGGAGGCGACTACAGGCGTCAGGACGACGCCGGCCGCTTGGCACAATTGCGCCACCTCGGCGAGCCCCTCGTAGCGGTTGTCCCACACGGCGCTCGCCGCCGCGACGCCGAGGGCCGTCAGTAGCGTCATGATGGTGACATGCAGCAGAATCGCGAGGCCCGTCGTGGGCGCCCACGAGGCCGCCCGCCACCAGCGGACGCCGCGGTCCATCGCGCGAAGAGCGCGCGACCGCCTGCCTTGCGACACCCGGTACGCGACGACGCATGCCCCACCCCCGACGATGACCTGCGCGCCGACGAATGCCGCCACCATCTGTTCGTACGTGGCCAGCGCGTGCCACGCCAGCCCGGCGGCGAGCGCGCCAAGAAGCCCGGCCACGACGCCAAGCAACGTCACGAGCAGGTGTCCGACAAGCATCCACCGCACGCTTCGCGACCACCCCATCCGCACTTCTCTCTCCGACACGGACGACCGAGAGATGGCGCCGCGCCCGCAGTGCCCCCACTGAATGAGCGCGATCGTGGGACCAACGACAGCCAGCGTCACGGCCGCTAACACCCAGAATAGGTCGGTGAACACGATGGCCGTGTCGGTTTCGTGAAGCTGGGCGAGGGAGGGAGGCAAGGGGGCGAGACACGCCACGCCGACGACGGCTGACCCTCCAACGAAGGCGCGCCGCGTGCGAGGCGACGCCACAAGCGCCGCACGCCAGCGAGCGAGGAGCGGAGCGACGCGTGCGACGATCCCACGTGGACGAGCTCGCGACATCATCGTGGCGGCCGCCAGGGCGGTCAGGGCGCCAACTCCGCCAACGGTCACGACGGCAGCGACCACCGATCCGGCGTCGACCCCTGCTGCGATGAGAACCAACGCCAACATATCCATTGCTACCGCGATGGACGCGACTGCGGCAGACGCCGTGAGAGCGCCCAGCGACATCCGCTGCATCCTGCGTCGCCACACGCGGCCGGGGTCGGCCTTGGCGTATTCCGCGGCTATCGCTCCCGGCGCGCCCATGACCGAGATGGCCTCGGCTGTTGCCTGCGGCCGCGGCAGGCCGTCGGCGACACACGCTGCGACGGACTCGCGGACGTGCGCTTCGAGTTCGTCGATGTCCTCGCGCAGTATCTCATCGTGCTCCACGAGCGAGCAGCGCCAGAGCGCGATCTGATCGTCAGCATCGGTCGCGTCCACGACTGTCTCGTCCGCCATGGGTCTGCCACCCGTACCGGTGTGAGTTCTTAGGCGCGGGACATCGGCGCCATGCAACCTTGCTTACGCCGCAACGCGCTACTCCGCGCGTCACTGTCCCGCCACAGTAGCCAGCAGATAAGGGCGAGCGCCAGCACGGGGGCGCCATTCGCGGTCGCGTACGTCCACTCGCGCTCGACGTCGAGGGCGCCGGCGTAGCGCATCCCCGTGAACGCGTCGACCGCGACGACAGAGTGTTACTCCGGCGGCGTGTGCTGCGACCTGCTCCAGGCGACCCGACCACTGTAGGACTCCCAGCAGCATCGCGACCATCGCGGTCGCCAGCGTCCAGGGCCGCGTCGCGAGGAAGTTCCACGCCCGCGCCAGCGCGACTCGTTCGTCCGCCAGGCGTGCACGCGGGGGCATTACCGCAGCCCCCAGGAGCAGCACGAGGCACGCGACCGCGGATACGGCGTAGACGTTGTCGCGAACGTGCGGCCCAGGCGATCTGCGGACAGCTAGCAGCGGCACGCGCGCGCCGTGAGCCGCCACGAGCACGGCCACCATCCCGACCAGGACGCCGGCGAGCATCCTCCTCAGCCGGCGCCGCCACACGCGGTTGGGATCGAACTTGGCGTATTCGGCAGCGATCTCCGCAGGCAGGCCGACGTCACGGATCGCTGACGCGGCGGCCTCCGCCTCAGGCGTTCCCTCGGCCGTCTGCGCTTCGACGGCCGTGCGGACGTGCGCCTCCAGTTCGTCGAGGTCGTCGCGTAGGAGTTCGTCATGTGCCAGGAGCGAGCGGCGCCAGATGGCGAGCTGTTCCGCTGCCGTGGCTTCCCGGTGGCTCATGCGGGTCCCCAGACTTTCTCCAGCGTCCCGTGGACGGCGCGCCACTGCTTGCGCTCGGTTGCCAGGGCCTCGGCCCCATCGCCATTGATCTGGTAGTAGCGCCGGCGTCGCCCGGCGTCGGACACGCGCCACTCGGAGACGATCAGCCCATCGGCCTCGAGGCGCCGCAGGACGGGGTAGAGCATGCCGTCTGTCCACTCCAGCTCGCCGTCGGAGAGTTCGCGGACGCGCCTGATTATCTCATAGCCGTAGTTTTCGCCCTGCGCGAGGATGCCCAAGATCATCGGCCGAGACGACGCTGCGACGAGATCCTTGCTGACCATGCGCTCCTACGTGTCTCCATATAGCCCCGCACAATACATAGCAGTGCGAGGTATGAGCAGAATACCTAGCTGCTCTATGTATGTCAAGGGCGAGAGGCCCTGCCCACGATGATTCTCGTTGGCTATGTCTTGCTCGGCAGCCTTGCGCCGCCGTCGGCGCCGGCCGACTCACATGAAGGCGCCTCTCCGAGCCGCCCGAAGAGCAGCCCGAGGATAAGGGGTCTTGCCGACCAACCGCGACAAGAGCTACGTGACGCGCGCCAGACCGACTGACGAAACCGGTACGGCGCGGTTCGCCGTCCGTGTGCTCGGGCTCGGTTCTGTCCTCATCTTCGTCAACTGCGCCTGGCTCATCGCCGCGGAGAACCACGTCGTCCACACCGGTGGACTGTCCGTGTTCTCGATCTTTCCCACGGTGCTGTTCACACTCATCGCGCTGACGCTCCTGAACTTCGTGTTGCGTCGACATGCCCCCTGGCAGGCGCTCAGTCCGGCGGAACTCGCCACCGTCTACGTGATGATCTCCGTGGCGACGTCGCTCGCCGGGCACGACATCGTGAAGCAGCTCGTGCCGCTAATGGGGAACGCGTTCTGGTTCGCCACGCACGAGAACGACTGGGCGGCGCTGTTTCAGGCGCATCTCCCGCGTTGGCTCACGGTCCGGGACGAAACGGCGCTCACGGGCTATTACGAGGGCGGGTCCATGCCCTGGGACGCCAAGATCTGGCCGAGTTGGACCGCGCCTTTCCTCGCGTGGACGGCGCTCGCGTCGGTGGCGCTGTTCTCGATGGTGTGTACGAGCATCCTGCTCCGGCGGCAGTGGATGGACCACGAGAAGCTGAACTACCCCATCGCGCAGATGCCCATCGAGGTCATCGGCTCGGGCGAGACGCTCTTCCGTAGCCGCCTGCTGTGGGTAGGGTTCGCTGTGGCGTTTGCGATGGAGCTGATGGCGGGTCTCAACTTCCTGTACCCCGCCATCCCCATGTTCAAGCTGAAGTACAACCTCGCGCCGCTCTTCGTCGAGAAGCCGTGGAACGCGATGCACGGCATGCCGCTGTACTTCTACGCGTTCGCCGTGGGCCTGGCGTATCTGATGCCGGTGGACCTGTCGCTGTCGTTCTGGGTGTTCTTTCTGGGGTGGAAGGCGCAGCACGTCGTCGCGGCTCAGTTGGGGTGGCCGGCGAGCGATCCCTGGCACGCCGAGGGACGCGCGGGGGCGTGGCTCGCGCTGGCGCTCATCGCGTTGTGGTCGGGGCGTCGACACCTGGGTCGCGTCGCGTCGACGGTCTTCGGGAAAGGCGCGCGCGACGAAGACACGGGTCTGTACCGGTTCGCGGCGTACGGGGTGTTGGGGTCGGGTCTGTTCACGCTTGTGTTCGCGCGGGCGGCTGGGTTGGAGGCGTGGGCGGCGCTCATGTACTTCGGCATGTACATGGCGTTCTGCATCGCGATGACGCGGATGCGCGCGGAACTCGGCCCCCCGACGCACGAGCTCCACAACGTGCGCCCGGACAGGATTATGGTGCTGTTCGCCGGGACGCGGGCGGTCGGCGCGCGGAACCTCACGCTGATGCGTCTGTTCTCCTGGCTTTCGTACGGCTATCGGTGCCACCCGATGCCGCATCAGATGGAAGGCTTCAAGATCGGGCAGCGGTTTGGCACGCGCGACGGTCGGCTGGTCGGCGCGATGATCTTCGCGGGTGGGCTCGGCGCGGTGTTCGGGATCGGGATGCATATCCTGGTTGGCTATCTGTGGCGGCCGATCTACGTGATGGGCGGCCCTTACCGCGTACTCGGGAGCTGGCTCGCGAGCCCGCAGGACGCGAACCTGTTCCAGTCGGGGCGCGTGGTGTTTGGCGGGGCGGTGACGGTGGCTCTCGCGGTGTTGAAGCGGCGGTTCGTGTGGTGGCCGTTCTACCCGGTGGGCTACGCGGTCAGCTACGGCTGGGCGATCAGTTGGATGTGGTTCTCGATCTTCCTCGGCTGGGCGGCGAAGCGGCTGATCCTCTCGCTGAACGGCATCGGGGGTTACCGTCGCGCGATCCCGTTCTTCCTGGGGCTGGTGATGGGGCAGTTCGTTGCGGGCAGCGGCTGGTGCCTCGTGGGCGTCGTCATCCGCCGGATCGTGTACAGC
>NYZG01000339.1 GCA_002687025.1 Candidatus Poribacteria bacterium | reverse complement strand
GTGCACGTTCACGCCGCACGTGGTCGTCACTCAGGCGGAGGGGGCGGTCTACATCCGCAACAGCGACGCGACGCTGCACAACGTCCACACCCACGGCGACGAGAACGCCCCGGTAAACCGCGCGCAGCCGCAGTTCCTGAAGCATCTCGCGCTGAACCTCGAATACCCGGAGTTCGTGCACGTGACCTGCGACGTGCACAACTGGATGTCGTCGTGGATCGTCGCCGCGCCGCACCCGTACTACACGGTCACGGACGCCGAAGGTAAGTTCGAACTGACGGACGTGCCCGCGGGCTCGTACACGGTCGGCATCTGGCACGAAGGGCTTGGCGAGCAGGAGCAGGCCGTCACCGTCTCCGCCGGCGCCGCCGCGGATGTCACTGCCACCTTCGACGCTCCTTAGATTCGCGCTACTCGACCCCAACTGTAACTGCCCGCCTTCGAGAGGCGGGCAGTTACTGTGCCCGGCCGCAGTCATCCTTGGAAGGGCCGTGCGCCGGCAGACGCTTCCTTCCGGGGCCTCCGCCGACGATAATGTGCGCGTCGCCGACCTTCCCTCCCACATACCCAGACCGGTGAGGATGAGGGCATGCGCAGACCGATTGTGGCGTGGGCGCTGGGAGTACTGGTGCTGACGCGCGGCGCCGTCTACGCCGCGCGGGCAACCGACCTGGGTGAGACGTGGGTAATCGAGACGGACATGTACACCCTCCACTGGAAACTCGCCGCGCAGGCGGGCTACTCGCGGGCGTGGGTCGACGGAGAGGAGGGCAGTCTCCTCGGGGCCAATCAGGCGCGGACATTCTACCACTCGGACAACTACGGCGGCCGTTGGAACGACTGGGGCTTCGGCCACGTGCGTTCGGTCGAACGAGCCCCCGGCAAGGTGGTGATCGAATACGCCATGTTCGACGGCATGCACAAGGAATACACGTGTACGGCTACGTACTGGGACGGAGTGGCGTATTTCAGGCATCGGGTCGTGGTCGCGGCGGGCGGTGATGTCCGGTCGTTCTCCCAGGGGCACGAGCCGATGGTCGAGCCACACACGGGGACCGGCGTGCGGAACGCATACGGCGACTGGGGCGAGCCGTTCCCGCATGCGGCCTTCGCGAACAAGCACGGGTTCTTCGCGCTGTACACGGAGCTCGGGACGGCGCGCACGCATCCCGACTGGGACGCCGACGGCCGCATGGACCTCATCCACGATTCCCTCGGCGAGAAGCTACAGGACGGAGACCGAAGCGACCCTATCGTCTACTCCCTCGCGGTCGGCGCCGGTGGGCTGGGCGAGGCGCACTCGCTGGCCCCGGACGTGACGACGGAGCCATCGCTGCCCGTGTCGCGCAGGGACAAGCTCGCGGGCACCTGGGCGACTCTGAAGACTTACCTGGAGTAGTGCGTCGGACCTAGGGTCTGCGTCGCGGAGGAGTGATCGATGTCTGCCGGATGGATGTTGGCGCCCGCGATCCTGCTCGCAGTCAGCGCGGGTAGCGTGGGAGAGGCCGTCGCCGCGACCGAGATTGCCGAGGGGCCGATCGTCCTGCACGCGAACATCAGCGACCAGTGGGGCGGGCACACGTTTGGGTATCTGGTGCAGGGCGAGACAGGCGTGTTCTGGTCCGCCCGGCTGTACGATCCCGACAGCGCGACGCGCACGCCGATCGTCGGGCAGCACCCGGCGCCGGGCTCGTCGTTGCGCCCGCACGTGACGACGATCTCGCGCCATGAGCCCCGACTCAAGGGCTGGAACCCGCCGCAGATGGTCCGATCGCCGGACGGGTATCTCCACGTGTTCGTCGGCGTCGATCGGCGGACGGACAACCCGAACGTCGGGTCGGGACGCATCCGCTACTTCCGCAGCGAACGGCCCGAGGACATCTCCTCGCTCGTCGATCGGAGTGAGCTCCTGCCACCGACGCCGCCCTTCGAGGACTACCATCTGCGGATGAACGCCGGGATTTCGCGCGATGGCAGCCGTGTCGCCCTCGTCATCCTGGCCGTGTCCCCAGCGGGCGCTTTCGCGTTCAACACGCCCGTGCTGCTCGTTGGGGAGAGGGAGGGACACGACTTCGTCTTCCGGCCACCGGTGCAATATGCCGAAGCGATGGGGCTATTCTATCCGCAGGTCGCGGCGACGGACTCCGGCGTCGTCGTCGTCGGGCAGGTGTGGGACGAGATCATCGAGAAGACGTTCTCGGCGCGGCTCCTGCACATCGACTGGGACGGGACACTGCAGCACCGCGAGGATTTCCCCGCCGACGGCCCAGGGCAGCATTTCGTGTACGACATGCGTCCCGCCAACGCCGACACGTGGGACCGGCTAATCCTCTACGCCACGGCGGCGCCCGACGCGCACGTGACCGCGACGCACGAGTTCTGGGAATACGACGCCCCCTCGCGGCGACTCCGTCTGTTACGGTCGCTCGAAGTGCCCTACGGGATGTCGAATGCGGGGAAATGGCTGCCCGGTTCAGACAGCCGTTCGGTCTTCGTCAACAACCCGTCGATGGGACGAATCCTCTTCTGGGAGGGCGACATCCTCGGGGGCGGCGAGGTCGTGCGACGCGAAGTGCCTGCCGTCGATGTGCTCCGGCTCGGATACGGGGCGACTTCGTACCTCTTCGCCCCGAACCCACTCCAGGGGTCCATCTACTCGCCCGACGGGGTTGCCTTCGCGGCCGACAGCTTCAACGCCAACAGGCAAGACGGCGCGTCCGGGCCGAACTCGCTGCTCATGTGGCGTCTGAGGCTGGAGCCACCCGTCGCGCCGACGCGGTGATCTCGTGTTAGCCTGGAGATACCGGCGGCGTACGACCACACAGCGGGCACGCCCGAGCCCACCGACTGTCATACCGAACGAATGTGAGGAATCCCGGCCCACCTACCGTCGCAACGGAGCAGACGCACGGGCGCAGCGCGCGTCGCAGGCATGGTCCCTGACTGGATTCACCTGACGGCGCCCGGAGATGCGGCCGGCTACTGCATGGGTCGTCCTGCCTCCGCGCACTGCCGGTATGCGCGCGGCGTGAAGCCGACATGCATCTCGTCTGTTGGGAGGCGGCAGGGAGGCGGCCGGGCCTTCACCGACCCCGGTGGCCGCCCCACTACCTGTTATCCACGGCGACAGGAGAAGAGCATGGACACGGCCGATCCGACCGTCAGCGTGGCCGACGATGTGGCCCTGACGAAGGCCAGGTCGCGCGACGCCGACACGCTTGCCGACATCTCGGAGCGCGCGTTCCACAGCGACGTGGAGTGCGGCGCGCCGGGCCCGGGCGGCCCGCCGGGCTACGACCAACCGGAGTGGCAACGGAAGACGATGCGCGGCGCGGAATACTACAAGATCCTGGCCGGCGGCCGCATCGTCGGCGGGTGCATCGTGTTCCGCAAGGACACTCGCGCGTACGAGGTAGGCCGAATCTTCGTCGATCCCGACGTGCAGAGCCGGGGCATCGGCGCCGCCGCGTTCGAGCAACTGTGGCGCCTGTACCCGCTCGTCAAGCGATGGACGCTCGGGACCCCGAGTTGGAACCGACGCACCCGCCACTTCTACCCGGAAGTGGGCTTCACCGAGATCGGCGAGGACGCACACGGCGGCGTCCTCTTCGAGCGCGTGACAAGCGCCTCGCGGTAGTCGTCCCGCTTCAATGCCGCGAGGCCGCGGCCCGCCAATTGCGTACCCACCATTGATCTCCAGTCAGGCATCGGCTCTTCTTGTGCCAGGGCCCAAGGCGACACGTACGCGCCCAACGCACTGACACGCAGGGGAGGCCTACAGGCAGATGGCTGATACAGGCGACACGAAGTCGCGCAGAGACGCGTTCTTCGGATTGCACTTCGACCTGCACGCCGGAGCGCAGGACACGGAGCTCGGAGCCGACGCAACCGAGGCGATGGTCGCCAACCTGCTCGACAGAGTCAGGCCCGACTACGTCCAGCAGGACTGCAAGGGCCACCCAGGATACACGAGCTATCCCACAACGGTGGGCACGCCCTCCCCGGGCATCGTGCATGACGCGCTCGCGATATGGCGCAAGGTGACGCGTGAACACGGCGTTGGGTTGTACGTCCACTACTCGGGTGTCTTCGACGTGGCCGCGGTGAAGCAGCACACCGAGTGGGCCCGCGAGGACGCCGAAGGGAAGCGCGACGAACGGGCCACGAGCACGTTCGGTCCCTACGTCGACGAACTCCTGATTCCCCAGCTTACAGAGGTGATCGAGCAGTACGACATAGACGGTGTCTGGATCGATGGCGACTGCTGGTCGGCGCGGATCGACTTCTCACCCGAGGCGCGCGCCGCCTTCACCGAAGCCACGGGCATCGAGGACATCCCCCTGGACGCGGCGTCGCCGCATTGGGCGGAGTACCTGGCGTTCCAGCGCGATAGGTTCCTGGCGTACGTCACGCGCTATGCCGACGCCCTGCACGCCGCCAAGCCCTCGTTCGAGGTGGCCAGCAACTGGCTCTACAGCACACACGTGCCGCAGCGGCCCGCCGCGCCGGTCGACTTCCTGTCGGGAGACTTCTCGCCGGGCAATGCCGTGAATCACGCGCGGCGAGAGGCGCGCTATCTCGCTTCGAACGAGATGCCGTGGGACCTGATGGCGTGGGGCTTCAACCGCAGCGAGCACTACGGACGCGCGTACAAGCCGGCCGTGCAACTCATGCAGGAGGCGTCTGTCGTTCTCGCGCAGGGCGGAGGCTTCCAGGTCTACAACGTGCCAACGCGGGCCGGATGGGTCGACGACGCTATCGTCGAGACGATGGCAGATGTCGCGCAGTTCTGCCGGGCGCGGGAGGACGTGTCGCACAAGACCGAACCGGTTCCGCAGGTGGCGCTACTGATGCCGGGCCAAAGCCTCTACGCGAAGCAAGACCGCCTCTTCGGCGGGTGGGGCTCAGCGCTCGACCCGGTGGACGGCGTCCTGCACGCTCTGCTGGAACTGCACTACTCCGTCGACGTCATGGCCGAGTGGGCCCTGAAGGAGCGGCTGAGCCGGTATCCCGTCGTGGTCGTGCCGGAATACGCGGTCGTACCCTCGGACTTGCGCCTTGCGCTGCGCGACTATGTCGCCGAAGGCGGCACTCTCCTACTCGTGGGGCACGAACCCGCGCGCCAATTCGACGACATCCTGGGCGTCGACTTTGTGGGCGATCCCGAAGACACCACGGCGTTCGTCCTGGAGGCGGGCGTCGCGTGCCCGTTCGCGGGGGTCTGGCAGAACATCGCGCTGACCACTGCTGAATGCGCGGGGACGAGGTACGGCGTCCCGTCGTCCCACGAAGGCGGCCAGTGCGGAGCGAGCGTGAACGCGCACGGCAAGGGCCTCGTAGCGGGCATCTACGGCCCGCTGGGAACCGCGCATTCGCGTACGCACCATCCTGCGATCAGGACGTTCCTGGGTAACGTCGTGGGGCGCGTATTCCCCGAGCCGACTGTCCAGGTGGATGGACCGCCCTGGATCGACGTCAGCGTGCGGCGCAACGACCGCGGGTTACTGATCCATCTGGCGAATCTTGCCGGGATGCAGATGGCCACGCCGTACTCGGCCATCGACGCGATCCCGCCCAGCGGCCCGATCCGTCTCACGATCCCGATGGCCGAACGGCCGGACTCCGTCGCGCTGATACCCTCCGGCGAGGGGATGACGACACGGTGGGAGCAGGGAGCGCTGCGCGTGGAGATCGCGTCGATCGCGATCCATGAGGTCGTCGCGATCTCATAGGCCGGCGTTACCCCGCGAACAGGGCGGCGACTCGCGAGCCGCCCGGAACGAGGAGGAAGAGCCCCATGGCGAACGACATGGCCCGCGACGTAAAGCGCCTCGTCCGCGACGAGGGAGCGCATCTCGTCGGCGTGGCTTCGGTGGACAGATTCGAGGGCGCTCCCAAAGGACACCACCCACGTGACCTGCTGCGGAACGCGCAGTCGGTCGTGGTGTTCGCGCATCGCTTCTTCCGCAGCACCCTCGAGTGCGACCGTTTCGGAACGGAATCCGAACTCATCCCCGAGGACGAACTGTGGGATGTGCAGCAGACCGTGTTCAAGTTCATGTACGACACTCTGAACATGCGTCTGCAGATGATCGGCGCGCAGGTCGCCGACCTTCTTTCCTCGCAGGGCCACAAGTCGTTGCCGTTACCTGCCGGCGGACTCAAGGTCGGGGCGGGCCGATACGCGTTCTTCTCGCCCCGTCATGCCGCCGTATTGGCTGGGCTCGGGGAGATCGGTCTCAACAACCTGCTCATCACGCCGCAGTACG
>NYZG01000338.1 GCA_002687025.1 Candidatus Poribacteria bacterium | reverse complement strand
GCCGTGATCGCGATAGTCGCGGGACCGACGTGGAACGTGACGCTGTCGCGCGAACTGGGATACTCCGTCGCGTCGAGCAGCAGATCCGTCGTGCCGTCCACGAGGGCGACATAGACCGTGTACGTCGTGCTGTCGACGAGGGGAGAGACTGTGTCCGTATCACCTGTGAGAACCCAGGGCGCTCCGGCAGGAATGGCGCCGGTGTCCGGGAATGGCTCGTCAAGCTGCCATGCCCAGTAACCCGGTGCGTCATGGTTGGATATCGTGACGCTCAGCGTGGCAGATGTCGTCCCCGCAGCCAGCTGATCGCCGTCGGCGGGCGACGCCACGACCACTTGCGGATCGATTGGGCTCAGGAACGGAGACCACTCGAACGTGCGTTCCATGCTGCCGGCCGGGGTCCAGGCGAGCGTCGATGCGCCGTCGGCGCTGACTATGGAGATGCCGTTGCTGAGGTTCGCATACACGATCCACTCACCGTCGGGGGACCACGACGAAACGGTTCCGCCGCCGTACGACCTCACGACTGGCCCGCAGGCAAGGATCGCAGTCAGGTCGTTGTCGTCGCGGAAGGTGATCTGCGTTCCGTCGGACGACCACGACGCCTGCTCGTCGATGGACCCCGCCTCGTTCGTGAGATTCTGCAGGTCCTGACCATCGACATCGACGACGTACACTTCCCAGTTCCCTGCCGGACGCGCCTGGAACACGATCTTGGAGTCGTCAGGAGCCCAGCCGGGATGTCCGGCGTCCGTCAGCCCTGCGAGGCCGGGCTGCGCCCGCTGGTTCGCGCCCGTGGGGTCCATCAGCCACACCTCGGCGCCGCTGCCGGAGCGATCCGACTCGAATGCGATCGTCGTGCCGTCGGGAGACCACTTTGGCAGCCAGTCGTTGTACCCATTCGCGCTGATGTTCGTGAGGCCAGTCAGGTCGGCGCCGATGGTGTAGATCTGCCACGTCCCGGCCCGGTTCGACGCGAATGCGAGCCGTGTGCCATCGGCGTTCCACGTCGGCATTCGGTCCTCGTTGACATCGGTAGTCACGCGGGTGCGGTTGAGGCCGTCGATGTCGGCCGTGTAGATGTCCGTGTTCCCGTCGACGGTGGACTCGTGGGCGATACGCGTATCTCCCTGGAGATCGCCGATGGGTGGAGTGATGCTCCCGATCCCGGTCACCGTAGCGGAGCTATCGCCCGTCCCGTCGTGCGTGATCGTGAGCGTCGCCGTTTCACATCCGACAACCGTCGGCACGAAGGTGACCGTCACCACCTGATCCAGACCGGCGCCTACGGTGAAGGCAGCCGGCGTGACCGTGTATTGGCCATTGTCCGCGCCGATGTCGGTCACGGTCAGTGTCGCCGTGCCGGTGTTCGTGATCGTAACGTCGGCCGTCCCGGACAGGCCGACATCCACGATGCCGACATCCAGTGTCGCCGGGCTGACGCCGACCACCGCGTCCACGGCGCCGGCCGGGGCGAACGGGAAGGCCAGCAGGAACGCCACGGCGGTAACCACGCTGAATGAACTACGTCGCATGCGCGCTCTCCTATGTCGTTGGGCGCAGGGCGCGCCGGCATCCGTGCCGAACGGCCCTGCCACGCGTTGTGTCGTTGGCGTGCTATTCCGGTATCATCTCCGCTGCCGCTGATGGCTCGTCCTTCAGAGGCGTTGGAACTCCTGCTCCGCGCTGCCAAACTCGGGCAGGAGTTCCACCACCGCGTACCGATCACCGGATCATCGGTTCCTCCACCGTCACGCTGAGATCGTCGAAGTACGTCGATGCCCCGACCCCACCTCGCCCGGAGAACACGTAAACCCCGGTGACCGCCTGGCCCACGAGGGCAAGGCTCGGTTGAGGTATGTCGGCGTCTATCAGGTTTCCGTCGAGGTACAGGTCGTACGTCGACGGCCCGGTCCTGTAGACGAGTTTGATGTCGTGGCCTTGCGGTTCCACGTCGGCACAAGCGACCTGTCCGTGGCCGCGTTCGGGGTAGTACAGCCATCGGTTCGTCTCGTTCTTCGCCAGCCCGGGGCCGCTACTGTTATCGAGGGATTCCATCAGGAGGCCGATGCCGGCGTTCACCTCCTCTAGCGACGGCTTCATCCACACTTCGAGCGTGACGACGCCCTCGGCGGGCTCGAACCGTCTGAAGACCCCGGGGTCGCTGTCGACCACGGCCCCTGCGGGCGCGCTACGGACGAACTCCTGCTGCCGTCTGGGCAGCGATGGATTCTTGCCCGGTTGCCACGGGAGCCATCCAAGATGCTCCGCGCCGGGCGCAAGCACGACGCGCCCGCGTCTGGGCCGTCGCCGTGTCGGCGCGGCGGCCGGCGCGCCTACCGCCGCAGGAGTCGTTGCGACCCATGCGACGCCATCGTCGGTCACGTCGTCCATCTGCCGGAATGCGGACCATTGCGTCATCCAGAGGCCGCCGACAAGAAGTCCCCCGAGCGCAGCAGCTCCCAGGGCGCCGTACGCCAGGGGCGCGTTCACGCGCGAGACGGCGTGGCCGCCGGGCGGCGGCTTCCCCAGTAACTCCTCCAGCACGCGCCACGCGTGACCGCCCGCCGTGACCCCCGCCAGACCGTACGTCCTGAGAAGGTCGATGCAGTCTTCGCGCCGACCGGAGCGTCGGAAGTGCTGTATCAGCCTCTCCCGCGCGCGTTTGACCCGTCGCCGAACGGCATCCTGGCGTATGAGCAGCGCACGTGAGATGTCCTCGTACGAGGCGTCCTGCATGTGCCGCATGACAAGCGGCAGGCGAAGCGAGTCCGGCAGCGCCTCCAGCGCGCCGACCAGCACCTCACGCAGATCCTCACGCTGCTCGAAGCGTTCCTGCCCTGTCGGGCCCTCGGACGGACTGTCCGTGGGTCGCGGTGTAGTCGTGAGCACCTCTCGCCGCCGGTGACGCAGTCGCAGAAGAGCGCACGACCGCGCGATGCGCGCCACCCATGACGAGAAGTGATCAGGGTCGCGGAGTTGCCCAAGGCGCTCATAGGCGCGGAGGAACGTCTCCTGCACTACCTCCTCGGCGTCCGCGTCGTTGAGCAGGATCGCGTACGCGATCGCGCGCACTTGCCCGCTGTACGCGCGCACCAAGACCCCGAAGGCGTCCGCGTCGCCCTGTCGCGCGTTCTGTACGGTGATTCGCTCGGTGATGCCGCCGCCTCCCGGGTACACGCCCGCATTATACAGATTCACGAGGCGGCCACCTCGTGACACATATCGGCGAGCACACGTCTGGAGACGCCGTGTCCGGGGAGAGTCCATCCAGGAGATGAAGGGTGTTACGCGCGCTTCTTCTTCGCGGCGGGCTTGGCGGGCCCGAACGGCGCGGCGAACGCGTGGATGAGTTCCGTCCGGTCGTAGGTCGAGTACTCGAAGTCTTTCGTCATCGTGAGGCATTCGGTGGGGCACGCCTCGACGCAGAGACCGCAGAAGCAGCACTGGGACATGTCGATGTCGAAGAGCGACGCGTTCCGGCGAATCGGCACGCCCTTGGACGTGTTCGAGAAGATCATCCCCTTCGGCGCTTCTTCGTACTCGATATGGATGCAGTCCACCGGGCAGTCGTTCGCGCAGGCCAGGCACACCACGCAGTCGCCCATCTCGTTGTGCAGGCGGTTGCGGGAGCCGTCGGGGATATCGGGGTGATGCTCGGGGTACTCGCGGGTAACGGCGGGGGTGAAAAACTCACCCATGGTAATCCGCATACCCAGCATCGACGTCCATACCGTGCCGTAGATGTTCCGGAGATACTGCCGCAACGCGTCCCCTTTCCCCGCCGCACACACGGCCGCGCGGGCCGTGTCACGACGGAATCATATCCGATGCGGATGCCGATGTCTGCCCGTTCTGCGGCCTCAGTCGTCGCTCCGCAACTTCATGAGCAGGCGGAGGATTTCGAGGTACAGCCATATGAGCGTGACCATCAGCCCGAACGCCGCGTACCACTCCATGTGCTTAGGCGCGTGGGTCTCGGCGCCTTTCTCGATGAAGTCGAAGTCGAGCACGAGATTTAGCGCCGCCAACACGACGACGAACAGGCTGAAACCGATGCCGATGACCCCGCTGCTGTGGATGAACGGCACGCTCAGGCCGAACATCCCCATGATGAACGAGACCATGTAGACGGCGAATATCCCGCCGGTGGCGGCGGCCACGCCGAGCCGGAAGTTCTCCGTAGCCTGGATGAGGCCCGACCGATACGCGAGCAGCAGGCAGAATGCCGTCCCGAACGTGAGGCCGACCGCTTGCGGCACGATGCCCGGATACATCATGTTCGCCGCCGCCGACACGCCGCCCAGGAAGAACCCCTGTAGCGCGCCATAGATCGGCGCGGTGACTGGCGCCCATGCCGGCCTGACGACCGTCACGATCCCGACGATCAGCCCGCCGATAAGTCCTACGCCCATCAGCGGCAACGCCGCGTCCCTGCCCTGGAACGTGAGCCCCCAAGTCGTGTACGCGGCCCCGACGACAACGAGCAGGATCAGGAACGTCTTGTTCACCGTGCCCTGAATCGTCATCGACTCGGACTCGGGCACGACTCCGGCCTGCGCGAACGTGCTGGCTTTGAGCGCCGGATTCGCGGTTCTCATCGCGTTCCTCCCGACCCGTGCCTATCCGCCGATCTGGGACATGTTCCGCCCGGGGCGCACAAACTCCGTCTGGTTGATGAGATGTCCCCGCCACTTGGACCACACGGACGCGGTGACGGCTTCGGCGATCGCGTCGTCGTCCGCGGCGCCACGCAGAAGCCCCCGGATGTCCGTCTCGTCCAACGCGAACAGGCAGTTGCGCAGTTTACCGTCGGCGGTGAGGCGTATGCGGTCGCAGTTGTCGCAGAACGGCTCCGTCACCGTGGCTATGATCCCGATCTCGCCTTTGCCGTCACGGAAACGGTAGCGCTGTGCCGGTTGGCTGCCACGGCCGGGCACGGCGTCCAACGGATAGGCCGCGCCGATCCGTTCGACGATCTCGTCGCCTGTGAGGATCTGATCGAGCGACCATTGCTCGTCGCCGTCCAGGGGCATGAACTCGATGAACCGGACGATGACCGGGCGCTCGCGCGCGAACCGTGCGAATTCGAGGAGCTCGCCCGCGGTCGTATCGCGCATAGCGACCGCGTTAACCTTCAACGGGACGAACCCCACGGTCAACGCCGCGTCTATCCCGGCAAGCACCTTGTCGAGGGCGTCGCGCCGTGTGAGTTCTGCGAACGTGTCGCGGTCCAGCGAGTCGAGGCTGACGTTCAGGCGATGCAGCCCAGCGGCTTTCAGGGCGCCGGCCACCTGCGGGAGCAGGATGCCGTTCGTCGTCAGTGCGAGGTCTTCGATGCCATCGACGTCGGCTATCTGCCGCACCAGTTCCGGCAGGTCGCGGCGGACCAGGGGCTCGCCACCGGTGAGGCGCACTTTGCTGATGCCCATCGCTGCCACGATGCGCACGAAGCGCGTGATCTCCTCGAAGCTGAGCAACTCGGCGCGCGGCATGAACTGCATCTCCTCGGGCATGCAGTACACGCACCGGAAGTTGCAGCGATCCGTGACAGAGACGCGCAAGCTGTGTACGTGGCGGCCGAATGTATCGACGAGTGGGCCGTGGGCGCTAATGGGGAGCTCCTCGACGGATTCCGAACTACCTTCGGGACATGTATTCCCCGTTGAGGTCCATCCTGGGCTCGTGGCTCAGGAGGCGGTCTCTGTCGAAGATGAAATCCTCGCGCCGACCGAAGACCGGCACGGTGATGTTCGTGTCCATGCGGATCGCGTCTTCGGGGCACGCCTCGACGCAGTACCCGCAGAAGATGCAGCGAAGCTCGTTTATCTCGAACACCGCGGGCATCTTCTCGCGGTCGGTCCATTCGTCAGGCGTGGGCTGCGCGACGATGTTGATGCATTCGGCGGGGCAGGCGGTAGCGCACATGAAGCATGCGACGCACTTCACGCGGCCGTCGGGGTCCTTCGTCAGGCGATGCATGCCGCGGTACCGCTCCGGCTCCGGTCGGAGACGCTCGGGACGCTCCTCGGGATACTGGAGGGTCTTCTTCTTCTGGGGGATGTGCTTGAGCGTCGTGGCCAGCCCTTTGAAGACCTCGGGAACGTACATGCGCTCCCACCAGGTCATCTCGTGGGTGTGCGCGCTCTTCGGTGGCGTGTCCATTCGGACCTCCGTGGTCGTTCCTAGCGTGGCCACTGTCAATATAGACCGTACTCGAACAGCGTGTCTAGGGCGCTTACGACGTTTTCCGGCGGTACGTCGACGTCGATGACGGGCGACGGCGCCCAGACGAATCCACCTCCCGGCGCCATCTCATCGAGCGTGGCTTTCACGTGGTCCGCGGCCTTGTCCGGCGACGCCATCAGGAAATCCGCCTTGCTCCACGATCCGCCACCCCAGAAGACAATACTATCGCCGTATTCACGCTTCATGAACGCCGCGTTGGCGCCGACGATTCCGGCGGGCAGCGTATTGACGGCGCCGAAGCCCATGTCGACCAGGTCCTGCAAGTAGCGATGCGAGTACACGCTCGCGAACAGCATGATCGCGCTGTCCGGCGCCAGCGACTGAAGGAGCGCCGCGAGCTGTTCCCAGTGCGGCCTCAGGAGCTGGCGGAATGTCGACTCGCCCATCGGCAGGCCGTCGAGCAGGTCGAACCGCTCCCGTTCGACCAACAGCGCCGGCGCCTCGTCGAGGCCGGCGAGGCGGGCCTCCCAGTAGCGCATCTTCACGTCGAGTGTCCGCTCGATGATCGGCTGAGTGAGACCCGTGTCGAGCGCGAGGTCACGATTCACGTCCTGCCGGCCGCGGAGAAGGAGAGCCGTCTCCAGGAGACCTCGACCATATCCCCCGATGATAGTGGGCCGCTCGTCGATGTCGGGCGCCGCCGCCCATCGCCGTTCGTCGGTGGGGTCTGGGAAGTCGTGTGCGGCCACGCTGTTCGAGGGGAGCTCGCCGCTTAGCGGAACCGTCTGCGGGTGGAACGCGTGTTCGGGTCCGCGGCGTTCCCAGACGACGCCCCATTCGTCGGTCAGGCGACGCACTGGAATCCTCGGGAGTTCCGCGCCGCGAGGATCGGCCTCCTCGTGCACGGCGGGGAGCCAGTCGTAGCGTTCCTCGCCGTCGTCGTCCTCGAGGACGAGCGGGCCCGGCGTGGGCAGCCATCCGGTGGCGTCGGCGGGGTACAGCTCGAGGAGCGCCTCATGGGGTTGCGCGAGCCGCTCCTGCGCGTTCACCACGACGCGCGAGATGTCGTCGATTTCGATGTGGCGCAGTAGGGCGTCTTGCGCCTCGACCCGGAGGCCGGAGAGCCCGGTGGCGGAGAAGTCCAGGGGGACGCGATCCGGTTCCTGATGATCCAGCGTCGCGCGGATGCGTTCCGCGGGCGTTAGCGTAGGCTTCGCCATCGGTTACCGCTGCGGCTGTTCGCGCAAGCGGTTTACCGCGAGCTTGGCTTCCCAACGCAACGCGGCGGGGATGTCCATGTCGCCTGCGAGCGACTTCAGCGCGTCGCTGACGCCGGGGTCGCGTATCTCTTTGAGCGCCTGTACGACGCAACGCTGGAAAGCCGGCGATGGATCCTTGAGCTTATCGAGCAGCGGCTTGACAGCGTCCACGCCGATGTGACCCAGGGCGCGAACGGCTTCCTGGCGCACGGCGCCGTTCTCGTCCTCGAACAGGGCGATAAGTGGCTTCACCGCGGCGGCCCCGCCGATCTCTCCGAGGCACTTCGCCGCCGCGCCGCGGAGGTAGGTGTCGTCTTCCTCAAGGAGTAGGATCAACGACTCCGAGGCCGAGTCGCCCAACTCGACAAGCGCGCGGGCAGCCACGTGCCGGACGTTCCAGTCGGGGTCACGCAGTTCGACGAGCCGCATTTCCAGGTCGTCCGACGACTTCACCTTCGCCATGTCGCTATTCCTTCCACACGCCGGGCCGAACACGGGTCACGCCGATATGTCGACGATCTTCTTGCGCGATGTCTCGCCGGACACGATCCGCACTTGGGACGCCCGTATGCTCAGGTCTTTCGCCAACGCCTGCCGCACCGCCTTGTTCGCCTTGCCCTTCTCGGGCGCCGCGTGCACCCAGACCTTCGCCTCCGTGTCGGACAGCCACTCGACCAACTGCCGGGAGGCCTTCGGGATGACGGAGACGGTCACGCGAGGCATGGGTCGAACTCACTTGAGAGGGCGATGACGGTAGCGTAGCACGCGCATGGAAGGGCGGCAATGGCTGTGAGCGGCGGACTGTCATACGCGGCTTTCGGAGGAGCGCGGCAGCCCTCCAGTCAGCGCTCCCACTTGCGAGCCGAAGCGGATTCCGCCAAGACAGTCGCCCTGGCGGCGCACGGCGTTCTGACATCCCAGGGGCGGCAATGCCATGGCGGAACGGCCGCAGCGCCGCCGGTTCGCCGTCGGCCACGACGCCGGCCCTGCGGCGCGCCTCCCTCCCCGTGACACTCGCTCATACAAGAAACACCGACCGGTTTCGTCCGTTCGGACGTTCCACCGAGCGGGCGTGCGGTGGGCCCCGCCGCCCTCCCGATGAACCGAGAAGGCGCTGTGGTCGGTCGCGAGACGGAGGGCGACATCTGTTGCCACGCACGCGGCCCGTCAGCGCGTTCGAGGCGCCCAAGGGCCGGAGAGCGCCCGGATCGGGTCCCTCGTCGTGTCGACACGGCCCACAGCTAGAAGCCGACCTCTTTCCCGCCGTGTGCGCGGATGGAGACCCACGCCGTGACAACCTTCGAGGTCATCTCCCAGGCCTTCCGTGCTTTGCTGAGGAACAGGCTGCGCACTGCCCTCACATTGCTGGGTGTAGCGATCGGCATCGCCGCCGTGCTCGCCATGGTCTCGATCAGCGACGGCGCGACACAGATCATCGTCGCGGACCTCGAGACGTTCCAGGGCGGCGGCAACGTGTTCGACATGTGGCGCACGCCGTGGGTCACCAGAAACGGCCGGTGGCAGCGCAGCACGAGCCCGGAACACCTGACTTACCAGGATCTGCTGGCGATCGAGCGAGAGTGTCCCTCGGTCGAGATCGTGCGGCCCCGGTGGACCAGGTGGGGAGGCGTGCGCATAACGGCCGGCTCGGGCATGGACGCCTCCGAGGTGCGCGCAGGCTATCACGGCGTCACCCACGAGTGGCTCGAAGGCCTGAACTGGCGAGCCGAACGAGGGCGATTCATTGACGCCACCGATGATCTCGATATGAGCAAGGTGGTTGCGATGGGCGCCTCGGTAGCGTCGGACCTGTTCGGCGACGAGGACGCCGTTGGGCAAGAGATCAGCGTCGCCGGCGAGCGGTTGAGGGTCGTCGGCGTGATGCAACGCCGCGGAAGGAGCATCCTATTCGGCGTCAGTTGGGACGACGCGGTCTACATTCCTTTGCGGACGACGCAGCAGCGGCTCCACGGCGAGAAGTGGGTCGATGTTCTCAGCGTGCACGCGGTAAGCCCGGAGAAGGTCCCCGACGCCATTGCCGAGGTCAAAAGCCTGATGGCCCGGCGGCACGGCGACCCGGATATGTGCCGCACCTGGCGCCCCGGCGCGCGCAATGTGGAATTCGTGACCGGGGTGAGCTCGCTGCTCAGGGCGGTGCTGGGTTCCATCGCGGCGGTTTCACTCTTCGTAGGTGGCGTGGGCGCCATGAACATGATGTTGATATCCGTGACGGAGCGTACGAAGGAGATCGGCCTGAGGCGGGCGGTCGGCGCGCGTCCGCGCGACATCTTCACACAGTTCCTTGCGGAAGCGCTGGCAGTCTGCCTCACGGGTGGCGTGGCGGGCGTCGCCCTCGGCGTGGGGTTCGCGTGGGTGTTCGCGCGCGCGATCTCGGATCCCCGGATCGGCGCGTCCCTCGGGCCGCCGCTCGGCTTCGATGGCTCTGGGCTTACATGGCCGTTCAGCGTGTCGCTGCCGTGGGGTTGCATCTCCATGGCGGTCTCGCTGGGCGTCGGTCTCTTCTTCGGTCTGTACCCCGCGACGAGGGCGGCGAAGCTGACGCCAATAGAGGCGTTACGGCGCGCCTAGCGCGCCCGGAGGTGACGCGTGGACCTACGCCTTCTGACGGACGCGGCCCCGACGATCCTGTACTGCGGCCTCGGTCTCACGCTTGCCGCGCCCGCCGCCTACGTGCTGCTGGCGGGAGCCGGCCGCGACGCGGTGCGGGTAGGACTCGCAAGCCTACTAAGGCATCCACTACGCACGACTCTCACCCTGATCGGCGTCATTACCGGCGTGGCCGCGGTGGTCGCTGTCATATCCGTCGGCGACGGCACGCGCGTGATCGTGCTCGACGAGGTGGCCGCGACGGGCGGGACCGGCATCATCGAGATCGTCCGCGACGAATGGCGTCGACAGGCCGGCACGACGGTCACCAAACGCATTCGCGGACGGGCGAGTCGCAACCGCGGCAAGCGGCTCGAATACCGCGACTACGAGAACCTCAACATGATGCTCACCCGGGCGACCGTCGTATGCGCCGAGGACGAAAGCCGGCGAGGAATGCTGACGCAGCACGGAGATAGGGCGAAGGAGGCGCCGATGATCGGCGCCACCGCCGGGTACGACCGGGTCTATAACTGGCGCGTCGCCAACGGCAGGCTGTTTTCGGAACAGGAGGTCGAGCATTCGGCCAAGGTAGCGGTCCTCGGCGCAGGTCTTGCCGAGGATCTGTTCGGCGGCCTCGACCCGGTCGGCGGCGAGATCCGCGCGCGGCACTCCCGAGGGACCCGACAGGGCAGCCTCCGCCTCTCCGTCGTGGGCGTCATGGAGGCGAGGGCGGCGGGCTCCAGCACGGAAGCGTGGAACGGCCGGATCATCCTCCCTCTAACCACCTTCCACAAGCGCATCGAAGGCGACACGGAGGTCGTCCGCATCAGGGCTCGCGTCGCGCACGCGGACGAGGTCGGGGATACGCTCGCAGAGATCAGGTCGGTCCTTGCGCGCCGACATGAGGACGTGGACGCCCTGCACTACTGGGCCGCCACGAAGGAACTCGCCACCGCGGCGCGACTTGGAGCCACCCTCAAGCTTGTGATGGGATCCGTCGCCGCGATCGCCCTGGTGGTGTCGGGAATCGGCATCATGAACATCATGCTCGTCTCCGTCGCGGAGCGTGTCCACGAGATCGGCCTGCGCAAGGCGATGGGAGCCAAGCACCGTGACCTGCTCTTCCAGTTCCTCATAGAGGCCTCCGTGCTGAGCCTGGGAGGAGGCGTCTTGGGAGCCGCCGCGGGAGTCGGGCTGGGCCGCCTTGCGGCGCGCGCCGTCCGGCATTACATCAAGACCGACGCCCCGTGGCCATCCGTGGTATCGCCCTCGTCGATCCTGGTGGCCGTTGGCGCGGCGTTACTCGTCGGGATCGTCGCCGGCGCCTACCCCGCGAGCTGTGCCGCGCGCCTCTCCCCGATCGACGGGCTGCGCTCAAATCACTAGTGCGGCCTCCTCGGTGTATGCGTTGGATTCTCTGCTCTTCGCAGACAGGCCAGAGATGGCGTCCGCCTGCCGGCGCCGGTCGGCGGCGCCCTACGCATAGGCCCGTCTTGCCGCCGACCGGCCTCCCTGCCACAATCGGCCCGCGCCTCCTCACACAGCTACCGCGAGGCCCGAGACCGCATGCCTGACGCCTACCACCGAGTGGCCGCCGACGCGCTTAGGACGTTCGCCGAGGAGTTGTTCCTGGCGGCCGGCACGCCTCCCGACATCGCGGAGTGCGTGGCGGGGATCGTGATAAACGCCGATCTCGCCGGTCATCCGTCGCACGGGGTGTTCCGCATCATCGGCTACATGCCCGCGATCGAGCGGGGGCACATGGTCCCCGACGCGCGCCCCAAGATACTCGACGAGAAGTCGGGAGCCGCCTCCGTCGACGCGAATCGCGGCTGGGGACACTACGCGGCGCAATGGAGCATGCGACTCGCGATCGAGAAGGCCAGGGAGACGGGGATCGCGTGCGTCAGCCTGCGCAACTACTCGCACATCGGGCGGCTCGGGCAGTACGTCGAGCAGGCGGCCGAGGCGGGGTGTATCGGTGTCATCACGCTTGGGGAGGGCGGCCGCGGCGTCGGCCCCGCTGCTCCCTTCGGCGGCACGGAACCCGCGCTACTCACGAACCCGTTCACCATAGGCGCGCCCACGGGCGACGACACGCCGTTCGTCTCCGACTTCGCCACTACCGTCGTCGCCAACGGCAAGATACGCGTAGCGCGCGAGGAAAACCGCGAGTTGCCGCCCGGAGCCATCGTCGACAAGCATCACCGCCCGAGCGTCGACCCCGACGACTGGTTCGATGCCGGCCAGTCCGTGATCTTCGGCGGCCACAAGGGGTATGCGCTGTCGTTGGCTACGTGCCTCCTCGGCGGCCTGACCGGGGACTTCTACCCCGACCGCAACCGTATGCGCGGCGTGTTCCTCGCCGCGATCGATGTGGGCGCCTTCCGCCCAGCGGACGAATACTCGCGGAACGCCCGCTCCTTCCTCGACGGGATCATTGACAACCCGCCCGCGGAAGGCTTCGACGAAGTCCTCGCGCCGGGCGAGCCGGAACAGCGGAGCCGTGCTGAGAAGCTCGCGTCGGGCATAGATGTCCCGGATGCCGTCTGGCGTCAACTAGGGGAGGCGGCGGCGAAGCTCGGCGTGACGCCGCCAGGTTGACACGTCCGCAGCCCTGTTGAGCCCGCCGCAGGCATTGAGGAGCCCGCGATGCGTCTACCGGACGCCGTCGCACAGTTCAGGGAAGTCGCCGTCGCGGCGTTCGGCCATCGCGTGGAGTGCCTGCTGCTGGGTGGCAGTCACGCGAGGGGCGACGCCCACGCCTCCAGCGACATCGACGTGCTCCTGCTCCTCGACGAAGTATCGCCGCACGACCTTCAGCGCGTCGCGTGCATCATCGCGTCGATACCCTCCCACTGCGAACTCAACGTCCAGTGCGCCTCGACGGTTGAGATGCGGATGTTCCGGGGCGCGTTCGAGCCAGCGCAGTTCCACCTCGACGGCATCGTGCTTCACGGCGAGCTCTCCCTGCCGCCTCTGACTGACGACGACGTCCGAGGCGCAGCCGCGCGCATCGGCGCCGAAGTGCTGATGAGCTGTCGGCACTACATGACAGCGCGAGAACCCGAAGCCGCCCTCGCCGCCGGGAAACTCCGCGCCTGGGTGCTGAAGCCGCTGATGTGGGCGCTCCGCTACGAAGGCTACGCCCGGCTCGGCGAGTACCCCAGGGACCTCGCAACGCTTCACGACGTTGCGTTCTCGCCAGACGCGCAGGCGCTTGTCGACACGTATCGACAGATGCTCGCAGGCGGGTTCGACGGCGAATGCTTGCCCATCGTCGACCTGACGGAGACGGTCGCGCGCGATCTCCTACGTCGGGTCGACGATCAGGACGTAGCTGCCGGTCGACCCCATGGGTCTGGGGAGTAGCGCTCGGTGTGATGGGCACGCAGACGGGGTCAGAGCGCTGGCAACGCCCTGACCCCGTCCGATGTTCGTGGCGACGCGTCAGTTCGCCGTATCGACCTCGACGGCGCCGTTGAACGTCTCGAGACGCACGTCGTCGCCTCCGCCGTTCACCACGGTCTCATACGACGATCCGAACATGCGTCGCTTCCCCTCGGGACGTCCCCAGGCCGTGCGTATCGACCCGTGCATGCCCACCTTGCCGTGCAAAGCGAACGCCGCGTCGCCGGGGACTGTCAGGTTGACGTTCCCGTTGAGCGTCTTCGCGTTCAGGCCGCCGCCGAAGCGCGTCCCCGCCGTCACCTCGATGCTGCCGTTCACCGTATCGAGCGCGCTGTGGTCCCCGAGACCCGGGGCGCGGACGATGATGTCGCCGTTCACGGTCTTGCCGTGGACGCCGCCGGAGACACTCTCGTCGGTCACGAACGTCAGCGTCCCGTTGACCGTATGCAGCGTCGCGTCGTCGCGAGTGTCGGTGACCTT
>NYZG01000337.1 GCA_002687025.1 Candidatus Poribacteria bacterium | reverse complement strand
TGGAGCCGCGGGAGCTGTACGTCGACGCGGTTGGGCACCTGCGCTATGTCCTCTCCATCGAACGCATCGACCAGTGCGCGTCTCTCGCGCATAAGGTCCTGGAGAAGAATCGCCGTCGCACGCAGCAGGACGTGCACCGCAGACTGCTGGCACTGAAGAGCACGATTGACAGCCCAGACGCGCCGGAGTTCTGGGGACGGCTGCTCAGCTTCCTGGATCCCAACATCCCCTGATGATGCGCGTCGCGCGATTCCTGGCGGTCGGGGGTCAGTACACCTCGTAGCCAGCAGCCGCGCCGATGGCCCAGAAGCGCGTGAGGAACTCCTGGTCGATGGCCCGGCCCTTGCGCACGTACTCGTCGACTAGCGTCCATAGCGCTCGGTCTTGCGGTCGGGAGGCGAGGTCGCTACGGGCGTGGACGGCCAGGCGTGGATACCACCGTCGGTAGCAGTACGAGCCTACGACGCGCGCGAGCACCTCAATGATGAACCCTACGACCCCGGGCATCGCGCGTGCGGCCCTGGAGCGCATGAAATCGCTGTCCTCGACAGTCGTCGCGAAGCCCAGCACTCGGTCCAGCATGGGGCCCCACTGAAACGTGTGAGTCCACTCGTGGTACAGCGTCCACACGACGCGATCTCTGCCGTCTGCATCCTGAGCGATTCGCGAGCAGTGGACGGTCACGGCGTCGGCGCCCAGTTCGGCGCTGCCGCCGGAGCGGTCGGCCGTGGACAGCAGCAGGTAGACATCCAAGCGCGAGGCCGTCGGCTCCGAGAGATGCAGCCTCGCAAGGGCCGCCGCGATCGCGGCGTGGCTATCGCGTTGCACGAGCCTGGGGAGCATGGCGGACCAGTCAGCCAGCCGAGGGGCGTCGTCGCGCCAAACGCGCTCGAAACGCGACCGGAACGCGCCGAAGACCTGCGCCAGCTCCGCAAAGTGTGCGTCGCTGTCCACCCAGTCGCGGATGGCGAGCCAGCCGTCCTCCTCCTCGGCGGGCCACGTAAAGGGCTTCTGAAGGAAACGCTCTTCGCCCGGCACAGGCGGTTTGTCGTCGATTCCGTATGAGTCGTGCACCGCACGGAACCGACCGAGGTGGCGCCGTTCTGCCGGCGTTATGTCCCCAGTTCCATCTGCCCAGGCTCGCCGATACGGGTGCGTCGGCGATTCCGCCAGGTGACTGATGAAATGGTAGAAGTTCGCGAGTCGATGTGCGTGGCAGTCTATGGCCATGGGGGCCTCCACGTCATCGCAGACGCGCGTCGCGCGGTCGCCGAGGTACTCAGCGAAGGAGATCGCGGATCGTCGGTGGCAGTCGGTCTCCTGCGCGGCCCGCGAGCAGCGACGCGATGCGCGCCGCGGCCGCTGCGCCGACCAAGCCCAGCAGGCTCGCGGCGCCGATGACGGCCATCCCGCCGGTGGCGAACGCCAACGCGCCGGCAATGGCTCCGACGACGCCCGCGCCGACAACGAGCAGCAGCGTCACGCCCTCCTCCCGCGCTCGGCCGCCTGCCGCCGCTCCACATAACGCGCCGAAGCAGACGCTGGCGAGCACTACAGTAGCGCCGGCGGCGATGCGACCGATGGGAGTATGGCCGACATGTCGGGAGACGAGAAGCAGGACGACACCGACGAGCCCAACGCAGGCCGCGACGGCCATCCCCAGGCACACGGCAACACACACACATAGGAGGAGACGGTGGGTTTCACGCATGGGGCGTCTCGGCGCTAGCGTGACGTGAGAGAGAAGCTCAGCGCGGTCGTCAGGTTGATGACGTTCTGGTTGCCGCTGCGTATCGTGCCGACGGCTTTCATGAGCACGTTTTTGAGCACGACATAGCCGATGTCATGGTCGCCCTCGGCTAGGGCGTAGAAATCGGCGTTGTTGATGACGCCGTATTCTCCCGCCTCGGAGCCGGCGACCGTCGCCGTCCTGATGCTCGCGGCGTCGAACAGCGCCAGCTCGCCGAAGTAGGGGTTCCATTCGGCCGGTAGCTCGATGATTTCGCGCTCGCCCTGGGCGATGGTTCTGCCAGATCTGAAGAAGAGCTTCTTGGTTACGCGCACCTTGCCCGACAGCAGCAGGTACATGGTGTCGCCGTCGCTGCCGTCCTCGATGATGACCTGCTGGTCGTCGAACGTCTCGCGTTGCGTGATGGCGGCGATGGCGTCGAGTTGTTCGTCCTCGAGCCCGTCGAAGATGCCGACCGGCATGCCTTGACAGAATCTGCGCAGGTCTTCGCGCGTGACGTCAGCCATTGGGCGTCCTCCTGGCCCCTGTTCTACGACCTGCCGGGCCGATGCAGCCTACTGGGATACAGATCACGGCTCAGCCTAACCACCACGCGTGGGGCGCTCGCGGATTACCAACGCCCGCGCGTCCGCGGCGATCGCGAGGTCGTTCGCGGGATTCACCGTCACTCTTGTCTTCGCGCCCTCGGCGGCCATTTCGATTCCGGCTTCCTCAATCTGTTCCTTGATGAATTCGACCATGTACGCGTCTCCGCCCTCCATGGCGGATTCCAGCCCGAACGCCTCTTCCTCGACGACGAAGCCGATCAGCGTCGCGTTCCGCTCGCGTCGAAGGAAGTCGGACAGCTCGAGAGCCGGGCGATCCGCGAATCTTCCGGGGATGTCTATTGTGGCGAATTCCGCGCTCTCCTCGCCATCCAGCAGCTCGTGGATCGCCTGCGTCATGCCGGGTCGGACCACGAACGCGGCGAGCATCTCGGGGGTGTGCGAATCCGTCAGGACGACATCGTCGACCATCGCGCGGTGTAGGTTGGCGACACGCTGCTCGCTCACGGCGTGCGCAAACACCTTGACCTCAGGGGCCAGGACCTTCATGGCCATCGTGGCCTCGATCGTCTTTGTGTCGTCGGGCTCGGTGCCATCGGACTCGTCGGGGATGATGATGATGTTGCCCGCGACGTGTAGGCCGGCTCGGTTGAGATCCTCTTCGCGAGTTATGTCTCCGCGGATGAACCGCGTGTCCATGTTGCTGAGTCCCCGGAGGTTGAGCTCCATGGCATCCTCGGCGAGGTGATTCACGAATATCACCTGTAGGCGTCGGCCGGCGGCCCCTAGGTCCAGAGCCTGCAGAACCCTAGGACCTCCCTCCTCGGTCCAACCGCAGAAGATGGTGTGTCCCTCCCACGGGTCGTCCTCCTGCTCCTGCGACGCCCGGATCTGACGGGCGACAAACGCGGACGCGAACGTCGCCGTGAAGGACGCGAGGAGCACCAAACTCATGAACATCACGAGGACGGCGAGGGCGCGAGCTGGGGGCGTTGTCGGGAACTTGTCGCCGTAGCCCACGGTCGTCATGGTGACCACCGACCACCACATCGCGTCGGGGAGGTCGTTGAACATCGCGTGGGAGATGACCCTAAGGCGCTCATGGCCTTCGGCCTTCAGCGTCGCCACGATCTCTGGAGTGAAAGGCTGCTCTCGCTCGATGATGGTGACGATGGCCTCGCCGGCCTCGCCAGCCTCGCCGGCCTCGCCGGCCTCGGCGGTGCGAGTGTAGTCCTTACCCGCGCGGATCACGGGGGTGAGCAGCGCCTCGTCATCGATCGCCATTTCGACGCGTGTCTCGAGCTGGAACGCCGCGTACCCGGCGATGATGATTACGACGAGGATGAAGCTGACGATCCGCAGGAACGGCCACAGCCCGGTGATGCGCTCCCATTGCATTTCCGCGCTGGCCGTGCCGATGCGCGGCCCGAGCTTGCGGACGAAGAAGGGCATGTCGGCGCGTGCGGCCTCTGCCTGCGCCGCCGCGAAGGCCGCATGTTCGTCCTCGTGCTCGTGCTCGTCCTCGTCCTCGTCCAGCGCGCCGGGCGAATCGGTCGAGTCGGGGCCGTCGCTCGCTTCCTCGACGCTGTCGTCGGGCGGCGTCTCTTCGACGCTGTCGCCGGGCGGCGTCTCTTCGACACTGTCGTCGGGCGGCGTCTCTTCGACGTTGTCGTCGGGCGTCGGGTTGTCGTTCACAGCAGATCACTCCGCGTCATGGAGCCGTCGCTCCCATGGCCTCGAGCCACGTGACCGCCATGAGCATGTGCCCTGGCGGAAGAGGGTGTACTCCGTCACCCGTCCACTCGAATGCCGGCCGCTTGTGAATCGCCTCGAGGAACCGTTGGAACGTTGGCACGAGAACCGCATCGTACTCAGTCGCGTATTCGCGTATCGCGTCGTTGTATTGCCTCAGCATAGCGTTGGATTCGAGGCCCGCCTCTTCGCCGATCACGGAGGTCTCCATGAGAACGAGGCGCGCTTCCGTCTCCGATGTCGTCGCGTCCAGGAGCTCCCTGTACACACGACGGTACTGTTCTATCGGAATATGGGCGTCCGGGTTGCCGTCGAACCATCGCCACACGTCGTTGATGCCGATGGATATGGACACCCAATCCGGCCGATGGTCGATGACATCGCGATCCCACCGCGCGCACAGGTCAACGACGCGATTGCCGCTGATGCCCTGGTTGTTCACGGCTATCCGTCGGTCAGGATACCGCGCCGCCAGGAGGTCGGCAATCTGCGCGACGTACCCGACGCCGAGGCCACGGCTCGCGTCCGCCTGTCGACCGGCGTCCGTTATGCTGTCGCCGATGAACAGCACCGAATCGCCGTCCTCAAGCAGCAGCGTCCGCTGGGCCTGCATGTAGGCGCGTACCTCGCATCGCGGTGGCGGCTGTCATCGCAGCGAAACCGGCGAGGTGGAGTGTAGCAGGATCCGGCCGAAGTTGCATGCCCGACGCGATGGCAGGGAATACCCGGAGTCAGCGCAGCCCCGGTGTCGGGCGCAGCGCCTAACGGCGCGTGTCGTCGTGGCCCTTCAGAGCGGAGCGCAGCTGCTGCCGCTGCGAGGCCGACAGGCGGGCCGCCGCGGCGCGGAACGCCTCGGTGTCCTCGGCAGCGAGGCCGACCAGCCTGGCGACCTGGGGCTGGGTAAGGGCCGGGTCGGCCGATGGCGACGGTCGGTTCGGGTCGCCGGGGCGAGCGTGCGTGTCTGCTCGGCTGGCTGAATCGAGCCGCGCTCGGCCCGCCCGAACCAAGCGCAGCAGCCCGTATGCGCCTCCCGCGGGCGCCACAACGCTCACCAGGGCCGCGAGCACCGCCAGTCGCGGGTCGCCCGCGGCCCTGGCGCCAGCGACTGCGACGACGAAGCTGGCGCCCGCAAACGCGGCCAGGCGCTTGGTGGCCGCTGTCGTCACGACGCCGCAGACGGCTGCGGCGGCCCACGCGTGCCACACGCCGATCGGCGTAGCCCCGGCTACGCCGATGGCCGCGGCCAGAGCGCCTGCGATGAACCACGTGATCGCTTCCACAGCCGTCCTCTCGCGCTATATCCGCTTCGGGAGCCGGCCTGCTGTGGCGGCCCACGCGGGCAGCCGGTTTGCCGTCACGGTGTTTGCTGATACACTGCCCCGGCAGACCAGCCGAGGGAACGTGCGATGCCCCCAAACCTGCCGCGACTCGTGATCGAGGTATTCCAGAACGAATGGTACGGCGGCCGGCGTGGGATTGTCATCGAGGACACCACCGACACCGCCGCCATCGGCTTCCGTCGCAACATTTCGTCGGTTCGCATCTACAAGGGGCCGGGATACGCGGCGGGGGCGAACCACAAGGCTCTGTTCTTCCAGGACGTTGGCTACAAGGGCCGCGCGCTATCCCTGGGGCCTGGCCATTACCAGACGCTCCACGATGTTTCCTACAACTTCGGCGACGTCGTTCGGTCGATAGCCATCCGGGCCGAGAGCGCCGTGGACGGCCCGGTGTGGGGCACCGCTCCCGCGGTCGTGGACCTTTACGACGGGCCATGGTACCGAGGTGTCCGCACGACGATCGTCCGCGACGAAGCCGATATGGCGCGACGGGTCACGAACCTCGCGCGATCAGTGCGCGTCCACAAGGGGCCTGACTGTCCGCCGATCGGGTGTCGGGTGCAGCTCTTCGCGCAGCCACTCTTCGAGGGCGAGCCGTTCTCGATCGACGTCACGCCGCAGGAGTCGATCGTCGAAATCCCCGATGTGGG
Source organism: Candidatus Poribacteria bacterium (assembly GCA_002687025.1). Classification (GTDB taxonomy): domain Bacteria; phylum Poribacteria; class WGA-4E. Next base: position 1,105 of record NYZG01000337.1, on the reverse strand, counting down.
CGCCCTGCCGCAGGAGATGCCGCAGACCCTCGGCTCTGTGAAGATCGAAGGGTGGACATCGTCGACGGAGTTCTCCCAGGTCGTGTTCCAGGACGAATTCGACGGCACGCGGCTGCGGGAAGGGTGGGAATGGACCGACCCCCGGGAGGGCGCCGAGTGGCGCGAGCGACAGGGGTGGCTGCTACTGCGCGTGCAGCCCGGTCAGGACCTGTGGCGCGACTCGAACTACGACGCGCCCAGGCTGCTGCGCCCGGCGACCGAGGACTTCTCCGTGGAGACGCGGCTGCAGATCACGGACGAGACGGACCCGCACGGCGGCCTGCTCGTGTGGTTCAGGGAGAACGCCTTCATACGCCTGGAGAAGACGTCGGCACAGCACGCGTTCCGCGGCGATATCCGCTTCGAGCAGCACACCGCGCGCGGAGGGGAGCCCCTCGTTGGTCGAGGCATCGGACTCGCTGAAGCACGGCAGCTCTATCTGCGGATCGAGCGTCGCGGGAATCTGTTCAGCGGCTACGCCAGCGACAATGGCGTGGATTGGGTGAGCTGCGGGACGGCGTTCGCCAGCATGGGCGACCCCACTCGCGTTGGGGTGCACGCGCTCTGTCCGGGGAACATGCCGCCGACTGCGACGCGATTCGACTACTTCAAGATCCTCAAGCGGCCTGAGGAATCGCCGCTGATGGACTCGCGGGCGCCCTCCTCATACCGCAGCCCACACCGGGCGCGACGCGTGAACATGCTCCGCAAGCTCACCTAGCCGACGGCGGCGATCCGCTCCTCGGTCGCCCCGAGGTCCCGCAGCCAGTCGTGGCACGCCTGCCGCATCTCCGCGACCCTCCCAGGATGGTCTGAAGCCACGCTGTTGGTCTCGCCCGGGTCGGCGACGAGGTCGTAGAGCTCTGGCTCGACCGCCCCGTCTTGTCCGAGAATCAGCGACCAGACGCCGTCGGTCACCGATAGCTTCGCGCCCTCGCGCCCGCGCCCGACCTGCAACGCCGGGCTCGACACGGCGATTTCGCGCGGCCACTTCTCGCCGCGGCCGCCGCCTAGGAGCGCCCGCAGTGAGTGCCCGTGCGCCTCCGCAGGCACGTCTACGCCGGCC
>NYZG01000336.1 GCA_002687025.1 Candidatus Poribacteria bacterium | reverse complement strand
GGCGTCAATGTGCGTCAGTCCCTAATCTGGACCTGGGACGCTGCCATATCTCCTCCCCGCGTACAATCGCGGTGATACCAACACTCTCTGAGCACACCCGCTGCGGCGCATTGAGGGAATTGACTTGCCGCGCGCCGTATACCGGCTGCCCAAGTAGCACGGCATCCTCGCCTTGCTGTCGCAACGCGGGCGGGGGCCACGCGAACGATTCTGGATGCTCACCGTGCCGCGTTGCGGGCCCGATGCCCTGGGCGTCGTGGAACCGCGCGTCCGCGAGCATCTCGGCGGCCACGGGTTCTCCGGCACGGCGCGGCCCTCGCGGTCGGCTCTCGCCTATCAGTACGACGCGTCGATGCAGTAGATCGTCGCGCGCGTCCCGAGTACGCTCAGCCGGTAGGTGTCGCTGTAACGCAGCCGGCGGCGGCCCCGGAGCACGTCGCGCAGCAACTCCGACTGCGACGTCAGCAGCACCATGCGGCCGCCCGGTTCCAGCACGCGGTCGGCCTCACGTAGGAACCGCGAGTACAGGACGCGCAAATCCTCGGGTTCGCTGTGCTGCTGGCCGAACGGCAGGTTGCTCGCAATCCGAGAAACGGTCCCGTCGGGGACCGGCAGATGTGTCGCATCCCACTGCGTCAGTGAAACCGGACGCCGCACGCTCAGGAGGTTGTCGCGCGCCGCGGCGAGAGCGCCCGCGTCGGCGTCTCCCCCGCTCGCGATCAGGTACGGCATGCAGTAGGCGCGTTCGATGAGGATCGTGCCGGCGCCGCACATCGGGTCGAGGAAGATGTCGTTCGGCTCGGGGTTGGTGAGCCACGCCATACTGCACGCGATGGTCGGTTTGAGCGAGGCGCCGATGTGCGCGACCTTGTACGTCCGGTGTCGCATGCGCCGGTCGGACAGCCGCACGCCCGCGAGGATGTACTCGTCATCCTGTAGCACCCAGATCTCGAGGTGCGAGTCGTCCTCGACCTCTTTCCACCGGGGGAACATGGCCTGCACGGCGTCCGTTGCGGTGCGCTGCACGTCCGCGCGACGGTAGGCGAGGTCGCCGCCCGGCCGCTGGGACACGACTCGGAACGTGATGCGCTTCACGTCCTTGCGCTTCAGCGCGCGCGCCGCGCCGACCGCCTCGTGCCAATGGGGCGATGCCGCCAACCGTCGAGCGACGTCGTGTTTGCCCTTGCGCTCGCGAGAAACGGTCCCGTCGGCAATGTACGCGTACACGTCTTCCGTCGTACCGAGCCTCAACAGCGGGGCCTGTTCACCCGAATACGTGAAGCGCACAATGCCGCCACGGGCTCGGGTCACGACGGCGTCCGGCAGCGCGTATTCCACCTCGCGCGCCGTGATGCTCTCCAGTCCCTGCGTCGTGAACGCGTAATACTCCATGCCTAAGCAGTCTTCCAGGGCCGATGCCGGTAGTTCCTATGAGAACATCGCGTCAAGCGCGTCCCGCGCGCGTGTGAGACCTGCGATGACCGGCTCGGGCCCTTTCGCGTCCAGGCCCAGGTAGATCAGCATGATCTCTTCGTCGTAGCCGACGCGGGTAAGGGCGTCGCACACTGCGGGGAGATCCATCTCGGGCGCCCAGAACGGCTCGCCCGCGCCACCCGGATCCACGCCACAGTTGAAGTAGACGTTGCACAGGCGGCCCGCCAGCGCTCCGAGCGCCTCGACCGGGGAATCGCCCGCGCGGTGGAAATGGTAGCCGCTGTAGTAGAATCCGAGGGCCGACGACGGTATCGCGTCCAGAATGCGCGCCACGCGAGCGAGGCTGTAGCCGATGGAACCCTCGTGCGCGTACAGCCCAAGGCGCACGTCGGCGCGTTCGGCCCGCTGCGCGAGGACACCGAGCCGGTCGACGCAGCGCGAGACGTCTTCCTCCGACGCGTCTTCCGCGCCACCACTGGGAACGCTCACCATCGGGATGGCGAGGCGCCCGGCCGTCTCGACGAGGTCGGCGAGCTGTTCGCGGCCCCCAGCTACCATGATGTCGTCGGTGCTGAGCAGCGAGCGGAACTTCACGCCGTGCGCGTCCTGAAGTTCTGCCGCGGAGCTCGCGGACAGCCCGTCGAGATGCCCAGTCGCCAACTCGACCGCCCCGAACCCAGCCTCGGCCAGCGCGGGAAGGATCTCCGCTAGCGGGTATCCCTGCAGTGGCATCGTGCTCGCGCAGTAGCGTCTTTCCACGCGGTGTCCTCCCATGCTGTGTGGCTCGGAGTCGGGACTCAACCGTACCGCCCGACATCACAGAGCGTCAGGTCGATCTCGGGGGCCTCGTGGGCCACGAACTGTGAAACGAGCTTGCCCGTTATCGGACCCAGCGCGAGGCCGATCGTCGAGTGTCCGGCCGCCACGGTCAGGTTGTCGTAGCCGCTCGCCCGCCCGATGAACGGCAGGCCGTCCGGGGAACACGGTCTGAGTCCTCGCCAGATTTCGACCAGTTTCATGTCCGCGGTGGCGTCGTCGGTGAGGTAGGGCGGCACGCCGTCCACGATCGCCTGCACGCGGCGCATGTTCACGGACAGGTCCATGCCCGCGAGTTCCAGCGTCCCTGCGAATCTCAGCGTGTCGCCCATCGGCGTCACGGCGACGCGTGTTTCGGGCAGAAGCAGCGGGATGGATGGCGAGGTCTCCGGTCTACGCACGGTCACGCTGTACCCCTTCGCGGCCTGTATCGGCAATCGTAGCCCGAGCGGCCCCGCGATCCCCGGGGACCACGCCCCGCCCGCGAGTACGACCTCCCGCGCCTGGAATCCGCCGCGCGTGGTCGTTACGACGCCCACATTGCGGCCGGATCGCTCCAGCCCAAGCGCCTCGACGCCTTCGTGCACCCTTGCTCCGTTCTCGCGGATGTGCCGACCGACGGCCCGCACGAACGCAGCGGGCTCGATGTGCGCGTCCTGTGGGTGGTACACACCCCCGATGACGTTCGAGGACAGGGAGGGCTCACGCGCGTGGATCGCGTCGTCGTCGAGCTCCTCGTATTCGATCCCGACCTCCGCCGTCACGCGTGCCTCCTCGACGGCGGCGGCGAGCTTCTTCGGCTGCGTAAACGCCATCAGCAGGCCGCGCTGCTCGAAGTGACACTCAGCCTGGGTTTCGTCGATGATGCCGGGGAACAGGTCGAGGCTGGCGAACTGGAGGTCGCGTATCGCCGGCATGGCCGCGCGCACTCGTTGATGCGTCGCTGCCCTGCGGAACAGCCACAGCCAACGCGCGAAGTCACGGTCCAAACGCGGACGGATGTAGAACGGGCTGTCGGGTCGCATAAGCCAGCGGAGGCCCTGCGCAAAGACGCCCGGCTCCGCCAGCGGCACGACATGGCTGACCGCGATCAGCCCGGCGTTCCCGTACGATGCCCCCGAGCAGATATCGCCCTTCTCGATGAGGGTGACGTCGCGGCCCTGCTTGAGCAGGTAGTACGCCGCGCACACCCCCACAACCCCGCCGCCGATGATCAGCACGTCCGTAGAATGATCGCCGACCTGTCCCGCCATCCGCCCTGTCTCCGGGTGCCGCCGAGCGCGCTGCTGCCGAGCACGGATTGTATGGCGCCTTCCTGCCGCGCGCCACGGGCGTCGACCGCGGAGGCGCGAAGTCAGGCGAATACCCGCCCGCGAGGCGCGGCCACAGCTATCAAGCCGTCTCGGCATGTGCCGGCGCCGGCCACGACGGGCGGATGCAGCGACACACTCGATAGCCCCCTGAAGTGAGTGCCCGCCGGCAGAGCGGCTCCAGACCGAGGTCCCGGCCCTGTTCCGTGCGGAAGGGACGTCCTGCAGTCAGAACACGCGGCGCCGACAGGACGGCCGCCCGTCGTACGCGCGCCCGCCTGCCATGCAACCGCACTGCGGATCCGGGGCCCGCAGCAGCCTCGGCTAGGCGTGTGCTGTTGCCGCACTGCATAGATGTGATTACGCTGGTGCTGAAGAGAGGGTCTGCAGTCGCGTCCATTGCCGGAGCCATGCGATCGCCTCGGCCCGCGCCGATGGCCGCAAGCACGGAGACCGGCGTGGACCTCCTCGACCCATTCGATGCTCGCAGGAGCCTCCGAGCGTTCAGACCGGCGGGCAAACATGGGTATGTCGTTCACCAGTGGCTGGCTTGGGCGACTACCCTCTCTGTGGCGGCGCGTGGCGACCCGTGAAAGGCGCCCGTCGGGCCGATCGCCGCAGTTCCCGCAGACCAGACCGTCCTTCACGGGTGGAGACGAACGCAGCCCACTGGACCCACTCGGAGGTGATGAATGGCTAACGCGCCGACTTTCAACGCGGCCATGAAGCGCGAGTATCAGGACCTCTACGACACCATGAATGTGACCGCCAACGCGGCGGGACTTCGGCAGTTCCTGGATCACTGCACTGGGAATCGATCCCGATATGTCGATGTCGTCAACGCAGCCGTAGCGGATGAGGACGCGCTGCCGTGGTGGCTGATAGCGCTGGCACACTGGCGCGAGAGTACCGGAAACTGGGGCAAACACCTACACAACGGAGATCCGCTGACGGCGCGCACAGAGAGCGTGCCGGCCGGGAGGCCGAAGTCCGGGACGCCGCCCTTCAGCTGGGAGGAGAGCGCCGTGGATGCGGTGCGGCATCACGGCCTCACACGGCGCAAGTCCTGGGACGTGCCGACAGTGCTGCGTTGGCTGGAAGGCTATAACGGCTGGGGGTACAGACTGTATCACGGCCCGGAAGAAGCAGACGGGACGCTCAGCCCCTATCTGTGGGCAGGGAGCAGTCACTACACGAGCGGCAAGTATATCGCGGACGGGAAGTACAGCGGCACGGCTGTTGACAAGCAGCTGGGCTGCGCCACTCTGATGCGCCACCTGCACCTGTCCGGCGTCATCACCGTGAACGACCTCATCGCCACCGTGCAGCGAGGCGCGGACGCCACCACGATAAGGGCCGGGGCGCTGATGCGTTTCGGTGAAAAGGGCGAGCCCGCGCGCAGCTTGCAGACGTGGCTCAACCAGTTCCCCGGCGTGGCGCTTCGAGTGGATGGCAACCCAGGGAGAAACACCTCGGACGCCTTCCGCGTAGTGACCGGCAACTATCTGGCGGCAGACCCGGTGGCGTGACCCGCTAGCCTCGGGAGGAGGCACGTCTAGAACTCCAGACACCGCGTACCGGCACGCTGCGTCGGTCGAGCGATCCTGACGCTGCTGTACCCCGGGGCCGGCGAGGCCGTCGCTCTGACGGGCCTCCGGCCCTCCGGCCTTCCGCGGACCCCGACACGGGATCGTCCCTGCATCCGCCGCCGGCCGCCGAATCTTGCATGCGCGCAGCGTCGTCGACCACAATCCGCATGCGACACGATTCCTCGGTCGCGTGAGATAGGGAGGCACACGGTGCAATCGCACATTCGCGCGTGTGGCGCGCTCATCGCCTTCTGGGCGCTCTTCACATCTGGCCTCGGGTCGCTGTACGCAGGGATGGATCAACACACTGTCGCCGTCTGGCTGTTCAACGAAGGCGAGGGCGCCACAGTACGCGACGCGTCGGGAAACGGCCACGAGGGGACATTCGAAGGATCACTCAGCTGGACAGACGCCGTGTTCGGCGGCGGCCTGGCGTTCCCCGGCGACGGCAGCGGCTACGTCGTTGTGGAATCGACCGACGATCTGTTGCTCGAGGAGTTGACCATCGAGGCGTGGGTGAACGTGGAGGAGTCGACCGCGAAGTGGCAGGGGATCATCTGCAAACAGCAGACGGGTTGCACCAATCGCAACTACGGTATCTGGGTGGAAGTCGACCAGAGCGTTCTGCACGCGCAGATCGGCTTCGGCGGCGGATGTGACTTCCAAGCGAACGGAACGACCGTCATTACCGACAACAAGTGGCATCACCTCGCGTTTACGTACGACGGCGACATGGGCCGCCTCTATGTAGACGGCGCCCTCGAGACGGAGCAGCCGTACGCGAACCCGCCATTTCAGAGCGGCGACCCCATTACCATAGGCGTGCCGAACATCGCCAACGCGAACGGGCTGTTGGGCGTGATCGACGAGGCCCGCATCTCGAGCGTCGCCCGTACGGAGGACGAAATCCAGGAAGCCATGCGGCTCGGCCTGGACGCCCTCCTTGGCGTGGAGGCGCCGGGCAAGCTGACGTCGATTTGGGCGAGCCTCAAGTCGTCTTCATAGGCCACGATCGCCGATTCGCTCCGCGCGGAGCTGCGATGTGGGCGGCTGCCGTCCGACCCGACGTGAAATCCGGTATGAGGAGGCGATGAACGCATGCGGGCGAGGCTGTTCGGACCCAGCAAAGACGACGTCTGGACGCAGTTTGCAGAAGCAATCGACGGCGACTTCACCGACGGTGGATTCTTCCGACCCGATGTTGTCCATGCAAAGGTCGGCGAATGGACGGTTACGCTGGACACGTACACCACAGGCGGCGAAGCCCAGGCCACAGGCGGCGGAGCCCCGGTGACCTTCACGAGAATGAGGGCGCCGTACCTGAACAAGGACGGATTTGGCTTCACAGTCTACCGCGCCGGGCTGTTCACGCCGATCGGCAGGCTTCTCGGCGCGCAGGACATCGAGGTCGGCGACGCGCAGTTCGACCGCGACTTCGTCACCAAAGGGAACGACGAAGACAAGGTCCGAGCGCTGTTCGGCGGCGAGCGCATCCGGCGTCTTGTCAGCGCGCAAAGCAGTATCCGTTTCGAGGTCAAAGACGACGAGGGGTGGTTTCAGCAGAAGTTCCCCGCCGGCGTGGATGAGCTGTACTTCTCGGCGGCAGGGGTCATCAAGGATCTCGGTCGACTTCGGCTGCTCTTCGACCTTTTCGCGGAGACGCTCCACCAGCTCTGTCACATCGACTCGGCCTACGAGGAGGACCCCGAAATGATCCGTTGATGTCGTGTGAGACGCGGCCCCATGTGCGACATGGACAGGGCCCGCGCGTGCAGGTTGCGCTTGACGCCATATCACTCCGCTACGATGGAGCCGCCCCGCTACTTTCGCGCGTGAGTCTCACGGTCGATAGCGGGGAGTTCGTGCTGATCCGCGGCCCGTCAGGCGTCGGCAAGTCCAGTCTGCTGCGTCTCATCAACGGGCTGCAGGCGCCGACCTCGGGACGCGTGCTCGTCGATGGGCGCGAGATCGCCGCCGCGCGCATCACCGAGCACCGCCGACGCGTGGGCCACGTGCAGCAGACGCCCGTGATGGTCCCGGGCACGGTTGAGGACAACCTGCTCCTGCCGTTCCGCTACCGGTCGGCGAGGGACCGGCCGCGGCCCACCCAGGATGCGCTCCGCGCCACTGTCGACCTGTATCGCCTGGGAGACGTGCCGCTCGATTCGGACGCCACGGTGCTGTCGGTGGGGCAGCAGCAACGGCTGGCGCTCATCCGCGCGGTGATGACGGAGCCCGCGCTGCTACTGTGCGACGAACCCACGTCCGCGCTGGACCCGGAGTCGCGCGAGGTCGTCGAGGACAGGCTGGAGGCCATGAACGTCGAGCGCGGCGTCAGCATCGTATTGTCACGCACGCGGACTACGCGCCGAAACGCGCCGACGTCAGACGGCTGCGCCTGTCTGCCGAAGCCGGCCTGGAGGACGAAGGGTGAGCGTTCTACCGATTGGCTGGCATCAGCTCGCGTTGTGCATGGCGTTCGTGGTCGTGGCGGCCGCCGCGTCGCTTGCCCTGCGGTTGCGGTTGGAACGCGACCTGCTGTGGGGCTCCGTCAGGACGTTCGCGCAGTTGTTCCTCGTGGGCTACGTGCTTCACTTCATCTTTGGTCTGCGGAACCCGGCGCTGGTCCTGCTCTACTACGTCTGGATGATCTTCTGGGCGGCGCGCGCGGTGCGGAAGCGCGTGGATGAAGACCGCGTGCGCGTCTTCGGGCCGACGTTCGTGTCGATGGTCGTGAGCTATGTCCTCGTGACGGCATTCGTCACGGGCGCTATTGTTGGCGCGCGGCCGTGGTATCTGCCGCAGTACTTCATCCCGCTCGGCGGCATGATAATCGGGAACTCCATGAACGCGGTCTCCATTGGGCTGGACCGGCTGTTCTCCGACCTGCGCAAGCAGCGCGCGGAGATCGAGCTCGCGTTCTGCCTGGGCGCGACGTACCAGGAAGCGACCGGAGACTACCTGCGGGACGCCGTGAAGGCGGGCATGATCCCGTCGGTCAACGCGCTCATGACCGTGGGACTGGTGTCACTGCCCGGGATGATGACCGGTCAGATACTCGCCGGGCAGCCGCCCTTGCAGGCGATCCGTTACCAGATCGTCGTGATGTTGATGCTCGTCGCATCGACGGCGATAGGGAGCGCCCTCGTGATCCACATCGTTCGGCGTATGTGCTTCACCCCAGCGCATCAGATGCGCCTCTAGCGGCGCTCCTGCGCACGATCCATGCGGACGATCAGGTTGTCGAAGGAGGTCACGGCATCCGCCTTGGTCCACAGCCCGATTCCGCCCGACCCGGCGAAATGCTCGTCCGTCGTTTCGAGCAGCTTCGCGCCGTTCAGATAGCCGTGGATGTCCGCCCCGCGCTGGACGACTCTCAGGACGTGCCACACGCCCGGCGCCACGCTGACATCCGCGTTAGCGAGCATCGTGCGATCTCCATCGAGGACGTAGTAGATTCGAAGATTGTCCTCCAGCGGGTTGAAGCGCGCGATGTAGCAGTTGTCCTTGTCCTGGGCCCGCCAGATGACGCCGCCGCCCTGGTCGATCTTCCCAGTGTGCGCCTTGAAGCGCACTTCGATCTCCCCGTCCAGGAACGACACGTCCTTCGTCCAGCAGACGTTGAACGTGCCTCGTGACGTGTGATTGGGGCTCGTCAGACCCAGCGCCCTTCCGCCCGACGGCGCCGTCTCATCGGCGCCGACCTCCCAAGACGCGAGGGCGCCAACCTGCTGGGTGGCCTCGATTTCCCAGCCGTCGGGAAGTCCGCCCACTGGAACATCATCGAAGGTCCACGCGACCTGCTCCCCGTTCCACGGCTGCTCGGCCGGCGCCGCGGCGGCCGCGCGCCCGAGCCACAAGACCAGGCCGAAGCATGCGACGACGCTCGTCATCCGCTTCATGTGTGGACATCCCTTCGCTGATATGCCGCCCTCATCCGCGCCTATAGTAGCTGCCGCCTAGAAACGCGCCAAATGCGCGCCATGGCTCTAACTCCCACTGCCGGGCCTCCATGCAGAATGGCGGCGCAGCGCCAGCAGACCCCGGCTGTCGCCGCATTGACGGGCGCGCGCGCCCTGTGGTGTACTCGCGCCGCCACACTCCGCGCACTCAGCCCACCGGAGACGCCCCGTGCAAGCCCAGGCGCTCATCTGCAACGCCGATCGGGAGTTCGAACTCGCCGACGTGACCCTCGCCGAGCCCGCTCCCACGAACCTATCCGTGCGCGCGATGTGCAGCGGCGTCAGCATCGGCACGGAGTTCGCCGTGATAATGGGCAAGATCAACTGGGGGACGTATCCGCTGACGACCGGCTACCAGGCGGTCGGCGTGGTCGAGCGTGTCGGCGATGATGTGGCGGGATTCGCGGTCGGCGACCGCGTCTACTACCGAGATAACGCGTCGATCACGCTGCCCGATGGCGTGAGCGTGACGGCCGCGGCGGGGACGCACTGCTCTGCGGCCGTCATCGACCCGGCGAGCACGCATGGCATAGCGCGCGTCCCCGAGGGCGTCGACGACGAACCCGCTTGCCTCTACGTCATGCCCGCCGTCGGCCTGAACGGCGTGGACATGGCGAACCCGCGCATGGGCGATGTGGTCGTGGTCCACGGGGTGGGTCTCATAGGTTTGGGCGTCGTCGCCGCGTGCAGTCACCGAGGATGCACCGTCATCGCGATCGACATCGAGGACGCCCGGCTCGACGTGGCGCGAAAACTCGGCGCGGACCACGCGATCAACGGCGCCCACCAGGATGCCGCTGCCGCCGTCCACGAGATCGCCCAGGATGGCGCCGATGTCGTCTTCGAGTGCACAGGCATCCCCGCCTGCCTGGACCCGGCGATCGCGATGTGTCGCACGCACGGGAAGTTCGTGCACCAAGGCCACTACGGACAGGCGCCGATCAGCTACAACTACAGCGTCCCGCACGGCAAGCGGCTGACTACCTTCTATCCGTGCGACGACGGGCTGGCGAACTGTCGAACGGCCGTCCTGAAGAATATGGCGATGGGCGCCTTGGCATGGGGCGAGGTCATCACGCATCGCGTCCAAGCGGCCGACGCGCCCGATCTGTACGCGTCGATACGCGACGGCGCCTCCGACGGCGTACTCGGGGCCGTAATCCACTGGTCCTAGGAGATCTCGCATGCGCGTTCTGATAACCGGGACGAGCGGATTCGTCGGCGCGGAGCTGGCCCGGTCCATGTCCGGCCCCCACGATGTCGTCTGCCTGTCGCGGAAGCCGACCGACGTCGAAGGCGTCACGGCGTTGCAGGGCGACTTCGCCACCGAGGAAGGGCTCGCGCTCGTCGAGGGCGCCATAGACGTGGTCGTGCACCTGGCGGCGGTCACCGGCGCAGGCACGGAACGCGCCTGCATGGCCGTGAACGTCCTCGGCACGCATCTGCTCCTGCGGACGCTCATCGACCGAGGCTGCCGGAAGTTCGTCCTGGCGAGTTCCATCGCCGCGATCGGGTTCCAATCAGCGCGCTTCCGCCCGCTCCAGGTCCCCATCCCCGATGAGCATCCGTGTCTGGATCGCGACGGTTACGGCGTCTCCAAGTACCTCATGGAGGAGGTCACGCGCTACGTCGCGCGGCAGGAGGACGACGTTGACATCATCAACATCCGCCTCGCGAGCGTGATCCCCGAGGATCGCACGCCTTCGCCCGTGCAGCCGGGGCCGGTGGGTCAGTGGTCGATCGGGGCGCCGTCGCTGCTGTACCTGAGCGATGCCGCGCGCTGCTTCAGGATGGCGGCGGAGTCGGCGCACAAGCCGGGCGTGCGCATTATGAACGCGGTAGGCGCTCAGGCGTGTGTGGCCGCGCCGGTCCCTGACATCCTACGCGCCTGGTACGGCGCCGATGCCGACGCCCTCGACATGTCGCACTACGAGAGACCGGGCCACGAACGCGACCCGCTGTATTCGATTGACCGCGTGCGGGAGGAGATAGGATTCACGCCCGCGAGAAGCGTGCTGCCCGACTGACGCTTGCCGCGATCAGTCGTCCGGGAACTCCGTGTACCCCTCGTCTTCGAGGTATTGGTACTTCTGCTTCAAGCTCTCCTGGAGATCCCTGTCGTTCTCGACATCCTGCATCGTGAGACCTTCGCGGCCCAGGATCGTCTGCACGATCTCCATAAACGGCAGGCCGCGCACGGGATACCACTTCTCGTCCTTGTCCTTGCCCGATGGCCCCTGCTTCCCACGCTGAGGCCCTGCACGGCCGCCTTCCGCACGCGAGCCGATCACCGCGCCGTCGAGTTCCAGCGCGACTTCCCCGAGCGCGCCGCCGACGAGCTTCACCGAGCGCCCGTCGATCGACGCCACCGTGTATCCGTCCCCTACGTCGGCGCCGACCTCGACGTACAGCCCGGCCGGGCGGCCTTGCTTGGTGATGAGCGCCCACGCTCCGTCCTGGCGATGCACGACCCCTGCGAGCCCGAACGGGTTGTGATGCTGCTCCTGCCATCCGAGGCGGCGAAACAGGTTCGCGTGCATTATCACCCGATACCGTTGGGGTAGACCGGCCTCTCGCTCACGGCCCGGACGCCGTGGGGCTTCCGAGCGGTCGCGCTCTTGGGGCGCGTCTGGACTCACGGGCGGCGGCGGCTTGGATTCCGTCGGGCCGCGCCCTTCCATGGCTCGCTTCATGCGCTCCTGTATCTCGGGTGAGGACATCAGCTTCTGGGCAAGAGACGCGTCGTTGCGGACGTCGTCCAGCGTGAGCCCACGCTCCGCGAGGATGGCATCCACCTCGGCGCGGGCCGCGGGAGACATCTGCTCCAACGCGCGATCCACCATCTCGGCTACCTGCGCCGACGAGTGGACAAGGCTCGTGAGAGCAAGCGCCGCTACGAGGAGCGCCGTGACGCGCGTGCGCCGCATAGTGCCATCTTCCTCTTTACCGTGGGCCGGAGGCGTGCCTGTAGATAGACGGTAACCGGCGAGTGGGCGTCCGGCAACTCCGAGTCGCCGTCTCGCGAGCATGACCGAGGGCCTACCTACCGGGGGCGATCCGACGCAGCCACCCCCAAGAAGTAAGGTCGCGGCCGAGCGGATGCACCGACCGCGCAAAGGCCGGGTCGTACCACGCCGGATCCGCATCGAGCGAGGGATGCTCGGTCAGTTGGCGCTCAGGGCCCCCGACGGCGGCTACGACGTAGATGTCGTGGGGCAGGTCAGCGCTCAGCAAGCTGCCCACGAAGGCGATGCGACTCCCGTCCGGCGACCACGACGGGCGCGTCGCGAACAGACCCACCTGCCCGATGAACCGCAGACCGCCGCCGTCCACATCCATGACGTAGATGCCCGGCGCCGGCGCAAGCCGAGATGAATAGAACGCTAAGCGGGAGCCATCAGGAGACCATGTCGGGCTGCTTTCAACAGCCGCGTGCGGCATGATCGCACGGAGGCGTCGGCCGTCGGCGTCTACGACGTAAATCTCCCGGTCGCCGATCCCCGAGTCGTCGTCCCGCGCGTTCGAGTCGAAGGCGATGCG